>JAKVCE010000237.1 GCA_022447405.1 Planctomycetota bacterium
GGACGACGGCGCGCTGGATCACGTTCTCAAGCTCGCGGACATTGCCGGGCCAGCCCCAGTCTCTGAGGCGCACCAGCGCCTCGTGGGTGAAGGTCGGAGTGCTGCGCCCGTTCTTGTCCGCGTGCAGCGCGGCGAAGTGGAGCGCGAGGGGGGCGATGTCCTCTGTACGCGCGCGGAGCGGGGGCAGGTGAACGGGGAGGACGTGCAGTCGGTAGTAGAGGTCCTCGCGGAAGCGGCCCTCAGCGACCTCTTTCGGGAGGTCACGGTTGGTCGAAGCGATGACGCGGACGTCGACCTTCATGGTCGTGTTGCCGCCGACGCGCTCGAACTCTTCTTCTTCGAGGACGCGCAGGAGCTTGGCTTGGAGCGCGGGGGAGATCTCTCCGAGCTCATCGAGCAGGATGGTGCCGCCGTCAGCGAGCTCGAAGCGCCCGGGGCGGGTCTTGTGCGCGCCGGTGAAGGCGCCCTTCTCGTGCCCGAAGAGCTCGGACTCGAGGAGCTGGGGGGACAGGGCGGCGCAGTTCACGCGGACGAAGGGCGCGTCTCTGCGCGGCGAGTTCTTGTGGATGAACTGTGCGACGCACTCCTTCCCGCTGCCGCTCTCACCGGTGATGAGGACGGTGCCTTTGGAGCTCGCGATGCGACCCGCAGACTCGAAGACGGCCTTGGTGAGGGGGCTCTTGGCGATGATCTCGTCCCCTTCGATCCCGGCGAGCTCGTCGCGCAGGTACTCGTTCTCGCGCATGAGCTTGGCGGTCTGGGAGATGCGGTCGATGACCATGGAGAGCGTCTCAGGCGAGCAGGGCTTCATCAGGAAGTCCGAAGCGCCCAGGCGAAGCGCCTTCACCGCGTCGTCGATGGAACCGTGCGCAGTGACGACCACAGTCGGCACCTCGGGGTGATCGGCCTGGAGCCGCTCGACGAGCGCGATGCCGTCCATCTCGGGCATGCGGAGGTCGGTGAACACGAGGTCGAAGGAGTCCTCCTGCAGGGCCTTGAGCGCCATGGCGCCGGAGGAGACTGCGTGGGCCTCATATCCGAGGGCCTCAGTGGCGTGTGCGAGGAACTCGCGGGAGAGCTTTTCGTCGTCGACGATGAGTACGCGGTAGATGGACATGGATCAGTTGCGGGGGTTAGTAGGGACCCAAAAGGAGATGGAGGCGCCGCCCAAGTCCGACCCTCTCGGGTCGATCTCGAGCTGTCCGCCGTGTAAACGAACGATGGTCTCGACGAGCGGGAGCCCGAGGCCGCAGCCTTCGGCGCGCGTCGTGAAGAAGGGCTCGCGGCAGCGCGCTGCCGTCGAGTGGTTGAAGCCTGCGCCGGCGTCTTCGACGCAGAAGGTCGTGCGCTCAGCGTCTCCGCTCGCGGTGACGCGGACGCTGCCGCCATCCGGCTGCGCGTTCACCGCGTTCGCGATGAGGTTTCGGAGCGCCTGGCGGAGCTTGATCCGATCGCCGGTGAGCGCGTCATCGGTGGCGACGATCTCGACCGACCACTGGGAGGAGTCGCCCTCGAAGGCGCGCGCGGCGGCCTCGCGGCAGACCTCCTCGAGCTCGAAGCTCTCGAGGTAGAGGGGCTCGGGGCGCGCGATGGTGAGGAGCGATGAGATGATCCCGTCGACCTCACGGACGCCAGCGATGATGGAGGCGGTCCATAGGTCGAGCTCTTCGTCGCCGCTGAGGCGGTGGCGGATCAACTCTGAGTAGCCCTGGACCGCGTTCAGCGGGTTGCGGATCTCATGGGCGATGCCGGTGGCCATGGTGCCCAAGGCCGCCATCTTGTTCATGTGGTGCACGCGCTCAGTGAGGTCATAGAGCTCGGTGCGGTCATCGACGATCTCGACGGAGCCGAGGCGCGCGCCGGTCGCGGAGAAGACCTCAGAGCTCTTCCTGTAGATGTGTCGCTCTGCGCCGTCCGCTCCCATGAAGGAGTGCTCGCCGTCTGCTCCTGAGAGGGGGGCGGCGGCTGAAGCCACGAGCTCGTCGTAGGCCTCGTTCGAGCGGACGACCTCTCCTTGAGCGTCCCGAACGGCGACGCCTGTGGGGAGGGATGCCAAGACGGCCTCTAGCTCACCGACGCGGCTCTCGAGCTCCGCCTCCATGTGGCTGGCCCGGCGCTCGAGGCGCTCGTAGCTCGCGAGGAGGTCGCCAGAGACGGCCGCGACTGCGCGCGCCATCTCGTCGAGCCCGTCGACGGCGGTCTGTTGTCTCTGGGTCTGGCTCACTCGCTCTCCCGAGGGGTCATGGCCGCGCTGGTGGTGGAGATGCGGGCGTCGAAGTCGCGCTTCCAGACGAGGAAGTCGCGGTTGCGGCGCGCGTGCTCAGCGTTCTCAGCCTCGAAGGAGCTCTCGATGACACCTTGGTACGCGGCGATCGCGGCCTCGGTCTCGCCGAGCTTTTCGAGGGTGCAGGCGATCCAAAAGCGGGCGCCGGCTTGGTCTTTGTTGTGCTGGAGGAGAGAGAGGGCCTCTTCGAAGCGCCCCGCCTTGTAGTAGGCGCGGCCGTGTCGGACGGCGTGCGCTGTGTAGCCTGCGGGCTCGTAGGAAACCTTGTGGTGGGGGTAGGGAGCGGGCTCGGAGAGCGCCTCGGCTTCAAACTGCTGCGCGAGCGCGGCGCGGGTCTCTTCGTTGAGGCCGGTGGTGGGCTCGGTCTCGTCGGCGGGCGGCGCGGTTGCGGGGGCGGCGACTGCTTGGTCACTCGTCACTGTCGGCTTCGAGCTCATGGCGAGCTCGAGCGAGTCCCAACGCATCTGCAGCCTCGAGACCTCATCGCGGAGATAGCTGAGGCGCTCGTCTTGTGCTCTGGCCGCGGTCTCCGGAGTCTGGGTGGCCTCGATGGTGGTGGAGACCTTGGCGTACTCACCCTCGGTGAGGGCGGTGTGTAGCCGCTCGAGGGATGCGATCGAAGCGCGGGTGTTAGCGAGAGCGTCCGTGAGGCCGCCAGCGGGGTCCTGCTTCTGGACCACGGCCGGAGCGAGGAGGGTGCCGGCGAGCCCGAGCTGGGCGAGGTAGGTGAACTTCAACATTTAGAGGCGACCTCCATAGGCGTCGATGGCGTCGTCGTAGCGGCCCGCTGCCTCGTAGAACTCGGCGGCGAGGAGATAGATCTGTGCGCGGTCACCGCGGCTTGAGAGCACCGAGAGGCCCTCGCGCATCTCGGCGACTGCTTCGTCCACGCCCAGCACTTGATGGGCGGCGTGTCCGAGAAGGATGTTCAGCTCGAGGAGGTCGTTTCCCTTGAGCTCGTCGCGGTGCGACTTGGCTTGAACGAGGACGCTCAAGGCCTCTTCGGCGTCTCCAGAGTTGAGGCGCGTTCGCCCGAGCAAGAGGAGCCCCGCCGCAGTGTCAGGGGTCATGCCATCGGTGGTGAGGCCAAGGCGGGCGCGCGCTTCAAAGCGCAGTCCACGCAGCGAGTCCTCGAGGCCGAGCTCAACGCCTCGCGCATAGATGAGGTCCATCGCCAGCTGGTCATCAGCGGCGAGGGCGAGGCGCGCCGCCTCTTTGAGCGAGCGCCCTTGGACGTGCTCGTCCGTCGTCGTGCGTGAGCGAGCGAGCCAAGCGACAGCGGCGTCTGCGGGGCGGCCGATAGCTTCGAGCGCCTTGGCACGCAGCGGGAAGACCTGCGGATCGAGGTCGCCCCTGTGTCCGAGGTCGTTGCAGTTGTCGAGCAGGACGAGGGCTCGTCCAGGATCGCCGGCCTCGAAGAGGCAAGCGGCGCGCACGAAGAGGCGCTCTGCGCGCTCGGCGCGCGTGGACTCGATCTTCTCCAAGGGCCAGATGGCGTCGAGGGCGTCGAGGACGCGCTGGCCCTCGTGACCTTCAGAGAGTTGTGCGTGACAGCGCGCGAGCTCGAGCAGGCCGAAGGGGTACTGCTGGTGTGCATAGGGCAGGTTGCAGAGGTCGGCCAGGACCTCCTTCGCCTCTCCCCACTGACCTGCGCGCTGCAGGATCGTGCTGGCCTTCGCCAAGGCGGTGGGGACGAGGTCGCTCGCGGGATACTGCTCTGCGAGCTGGCGGAGGTGTGCCTGGGCGGCGTCGAGCTCTCCGAGCTTCTCCTCGACGCGAGCGAGAGAGAAGAGCACCTGCGCAGAGACCTCCGTGTCGGGGAGCTTGTTGAGCGTGGAGATCAGGCTACGG
>JAKVCE010000238.1 GCA_022447405.1 Planctomycetota bacterium
CGAACCCGGAGCGCTCCTGGCGTGCGACGGGCACAGTCTGCTACGACAACTCCTTCTTGCACCCGTACACGGACCCGCTCGCGAGGGGAGAGGAGATCGACCTCCACGTGATCTGCTCCAACGAGGCCTGGTACCTCGACTCTTGGGAGATGGACCAGATGGTGTGCATGAGCCGGATGATCGCGATCGCGACGGCTCGCCCCGTCGTCCGGGCCACAAACAGCGGGGTCAGCTGCATTTTGGACGCCAATGGGCAGGAGCTGGGGCGAATCCAGAAGGATGGAGTCGACCGCGAGGTCCCCGGATTCCTGGCCCTGGAGGGCCCTGTGCCCCCTCAAGGGGCCTCTGCGACGCCTTTTTGCCGCTTCAGGGCGCCCCTGGCCTGGATCTTTGTCCTCCTGGCAGGGGTCGCAGTCTGGGGTTCCCGGCGCTCAGGGGGTTACCAGGAGGGCGCTTGGGAGTAGGATCATAGACGCCACAGGGGCTTGAGCAGCCTTGACCCCAAGGCGGGCTGGATCTATCCTCTCGCGTTCCTATGGATCGGCGCCAGAAGGCTACACACAAGCATCTGCGCGCTCTGCACTTACGCATCAGAAGCCCCGCATAGGGGTCCCAACCCAAAGGTGAGCGGCTAGCACCGCGACCCACCCAGGCCAACTGGCCACACATCCAAGAGCCCATCCCATGAGTCCGATCGCACGTGTCTTCAGTGTCCTCAACCTGATTTTGGCCGCCTCCTTCCTCGCTTGGGCGTCAACCACCTTGGCCCACAGCCAGGACTACAAGCGCAAGTACGAGGCTGAGCAAGCTGCCCACCAGACGACCATGACGGAGAAGGACGCTCAGATCTCTGAGCTCGAGACCCTCCGGGACACCGCGCGCAACGAAGCTGAGACTCTCCGCAGCGAGCGTGACAGTGCCGAAGAGCGCGCCAACCGCGTCGAGGGTGATCTCAGCCAGAGCCGCTCCGACCTCTCCGAGGCGCAGGCCAACACTCAGCGCTTGACCAACTCTGTCGACGCGATCCAAGAGAACAACCGACAGCTGCAAGGCGACAAGGACCGCGCGGTCGAAGCTCGCCACGAAGCTGAGGGTGCAAAGGAGACCGCGGAAGAGGCTCAGCAAGAGGCCGAGTCCAACCTCGTCGACGCGCAGGGCGAGATCGACTCTCTGAACAACCAGCTCGCCGACAAAGAAGCTGAGATCGTCGCCCTCAACGGCACCATCAGCGAGCTCGGCACCCAGCTCACCACGGTCGTTGAGCTGACCGGAGTCTCCTTCGATCAGATCACCGCGCAGCCCGCGATCGACGCCACCGTCGTCCGCGCCGTCCACGACATCTCGCCTGGCCTCGTCGCGCTGAACCGCGGCTCAGAGTCTGGCGTCAAGGTCGGCTACACCTTCGAGATCTACAACGGCGGCCAGTACAAGGGCCAGGTGCGCGTCGAGAACGTGCGCCCGAACATGTGCACAGCCCTCGTCACCACCGCTGTCTCCGGCACCCAGATCGGTCAGGGCGACAGCGCCGCGACGCGTCTCTAGGCCTCCAACACCAAGGAAAGCAACCATGGCACGCAGTCGTTCACGTTCCAAGCGCGGGAGCAAGCCCGCGAAGAGCCGTCGCTCCAAGAAGACCGAAGAGGTCGTGGAAGAGGTCGAGGTCGTCGAGGAGGGTCGCCGCCTCGGGATTGATGACGGGATGGTCATCATCACCTTCCTCCTGATCGTCACGGCCTTCTTCATCACGGACTACCTCCTCGGCGCTGACTACGCGCAGGGGCTCTTCTTCAAGGGCAAGTTCGCCGGCTGAGTCTCCTCGAATCACGAGCGGACACTCGTTCAAAGGGGCCGCGCTCGCACCACTGCGGGCGCGGCCTCTTCTCTGTTCACGCCGCTGGGGCCTTCGAGATTTCAATCCACCTGGGGAGGGAGCGCAGAGAATCTCAGAGAGCGCGTTTTCTAGCGCTTGAACGGGCCTCTCTGAAACCTAGACTGCGAAACAACCCCACGCCCTCGCCGGTAGGCCGCAGCGCCCTCCGTGCCGAGTCTCCTTGCGCGACACCAAGACACTCCCCGGCATGCCCAACATCCTCAAGCCCGTCGAATGGACCCTAGGCCGCTTCTCGGTCGACATGGGAATCGACCTCGGCACCGCGAACACGCTCGTGAGCGTGCGTGGTCGCGGAATCATCCTCAACGAACCCAGCGTGGTCGCCGTCAAGAAGGAGACCAACGAGGTGCTCCTCGACGGGATGGCCGTTGGTAACACTGCCAAGGCGATGCTCGGGAAGACCCCCGGAGGGATCCAGGCCATCCGTCCCTTGAAGCACGGCGTGATCGCCGACTTCGACGTGACGGAGAAGATGCTCCGCTACTTCATCACCAAGGTCCACGAGGGCCGCTCCTGGATGAAGCCGCAGGTCGTCATCGCGGTCCCGGTAGGGATCACCGCGGTGGAGCGCCGAGCTGTGATCCACTCTGCCGAGCGCGCTGGCGCGCGGCGCGTGTACTTGGTGGACGAGCCGATGGCAGCTGGGCTCGGCTGCGACCTCCCCGTCACAGAGGCGCACGGCTCCCTGATCGTCGACATCGGCGGAGGCACGACTGAGATCGCCGTCCTCGCCCTCGGCGGTCCGGTCGCCTCGACCTCCCTGAGGTACGCAGGCGATGAGATGGACGACGCCATCATGAACCATCTCAGGCGACAGCACTCTCTCCTCATCGGCGAGCAAACGGCAGAGCGCATCAAGCTCACGGTCGGCTCCGCCTGGCCGATGGATCAAGAGCTCTCGATGGAGGTCAAGGGTCGCGACAGCGTCACGGGCCTCCCGCGGAGGACGACCGTCACATCCATAGAGATCCGTGAGGCCTTGCAAGGGACGGTGCGCACGATCTGCGAGGGCGTGCGATCGATCCTCGAAGAGTCCCCGCCGGAGATCGCCGCAGACCTCGTCGAAGGGGGCGCGACCCTCGTCGGTGGCGGCGCTTTGCTCTATGGGTTGGGAGAGGCGATGAGCGACCTCCTCGGCATCCCGGCCAAGGTCGGCCCTGAGCCCCTGACCGCCGTCGCGCGTGGCACGGGCATCTTCCTCGACAAGCTCGAGGTGTTCTCGCAAGTCCTCGCCACCGAAGAAGAAGAGTAGGCGCTTCCGTCACGGCGTGAGGCGTTCGAGCCGGACCTCCCCGACCCGTGGGGCGCGGCGCAGGAGGGTGAGTGCGTTGATCGCGCTGGGGTCCCTCACGGCTCTCTCCTTGCGGCCGGTCCCCCTGGTAGAGCGATGGGTGGAGCACCTCTTCGCCCCCGCGCGCCTCGTGGCCGAGGTGGCGGCGCCTGTGCGCTGGATCAGCAGGGCTGACGCTGTCGCGGCACCTGACACGGTCGGGCGCGGCAGGGAGGAGCTGGTGAGTGAGGCGCTCGCGCTGCTCGAGGACGAGCGCCGCTCGGTACGGCCCCCGGAGCACCTCATCCCAGCAGGACTCAGGATGGTGCACGCGGAGGTGGTGGAGCGGGTCCGCGGAGAGGAGGACAGCATCGTCATCCGCTGGTCTGAGGGGACCCAGCTCGAGGCCGGGATCCCCGTCGTCGTCGGCGAGCACTATGTGGGTCGCCTCTCTCGCGTCGATCCGGATCAGCCTGGCCGCGGTCAGGTCGACCTCGTCACGGGGAAGGACTTCCGAGCGGGCGCACAGCTCTACGTCCCAGGGGAGGAGCGCGGAGAGCTGATCGTTGGCGGGCTCTTGCGACATCGCGGAGACGTCGAGGGTGGCCTGCACCTCGCCATCCACAGCCCCGGCCCCTGGAAGCAGCGCGAGGGGATGGTGCGCGTGTTTGAGTGGCTGGGTGAGGGCCGCGCGGGCGAGTGGGCTGACGGGTTCCTCTTGGGGGAGCTCGTCACAGAGACGATCGAAGGAGGAGATGAGCTGAAGCGCGTCCGACCTCTGCGAGACCTCGCGAGCGGACTCTACAGGGTCGTGCTCCTCGCACCGCCGACGGAAGGTGCCTCGAGCGAAGTGGACCTAGAGGCGCCGACCTACGATCCAGGGTGCTGGCTCGGCGCCAGCGTGCTCACCCGCTGCACGAGCTCGCGTGGCCGTGACGGGTTGCGGCTCGCGCTCTCTCCAGGCGTGAACGT
>JAKVCE010000239.1 GCA_022447405.1 Planctomycetota bacterium
AGAACACAGCACGAGAGCGGCGAACCCACCTCGTAAGCAACCGCGGAACGGCCAACAGAGGAGCCCTCCTTCACGCGCTGCAGGCCTCTCGACGCGTAGAGAGGCTCAGCTAACGACTCTAACCCTAGTTGGAGCGCCCGCTCCTTGCCCACAAAACACTGATTGCGACTCCTTACCTGGGGCCAATATAGATGCCCTTCGGAAGCCTTTGACGCGCAATCAACCGCGTTGATAAGCGACTAGCGACCCTGAAAGCGCAGGTACCACTCCGAGGCCGTGTCCGGATCCCACCAGCCCTCCCCCCCTAGGTCCGAGGGGCCCGTGTAGCCCAGGTCCGCGAGCTCTCGCAAGAGCTCCGCGTCCAGCTCCTGCTCGCCCGACCAGCCGCGGTCTTCCACGGCGAGCATCCAGTCGATGAGCATGCGGCGATAACCAGCCGCCTCCTCAAAGCGCTCTTCCACCAGGTCGCGCTCACAGCCGGGGTCTTCGCTGAGGTCGAAGAACTCCACCTGGCAGTCTTGGCTCACCCAGAGCGGCGCGGGCGCTCCGATGGGGTGACCCTTCAGATGCAGGATGAGGTGCCTGTCGCGCCAGGTCACAGACGCCGACTGCGCGCCAAAGGAGAAGGCGTAGAGCGGCTCCTCCACCCCGTCGCCCTCCGTGAAGGCGAGCAGGTCTTGGCCGGGGAACTCCACGCCGCCGAGGCCGGCCGCCGAGAGCACGCTGCGCGCGACGCCGACATTCGAGACAGGGGCTTGGACGCGCGCGCCCGCGGGGCAGCCTGGCCAGCTCAGGATCAATGGCACCCGCAAGGTGTCGGGGTACACCTCGGTGTGCGTGAAGTAGATCCCGTGCTGTCCGAGGGCCTCACCGTGGTCTGCGGTGAACGCGACCACCCCGCCTTCGACGCGCGGGTGACTGAAGAGGCGGGAGAGGTGGTGATCTACATAGCCGATCTCGCCTCGGTACATCGCGCGCTTCTCGCGCACGTGGAGCGGCGGGTCATCCCCCTCGACCGAGCGCGCCTCCTCCAAGAAGCCGCGGTCAAACTCAGGCGCCTCATAGGGCGCGTGCGGGTCATAGAGATGCAGCCAGGCGAAGACCGACTCACCTTCGAAGCCCTCGATCCACTCCAAGAGCTGCTCCACGCTCTCCTCACCCGTCTTGGTCCCGAAGAGCGGCGCCGAGGTGCGCTCAAAGCCCTGGGAGAGCCCGCTCACCTCATGCCCAAGATGCAGCGCGCTCACGGCCGCGACCGTCCTGTATCCCTGCTCCTGAAAGGCCTCCGCCAGGGTCCTCGCGCCCGGGTTGAGGGCAGTGACATTGTCCACGATGCCGAGGTCCCTTGAGTGAACGCCGGTCAGCATCGCCGTGTGCGAGGGCAAGGTGATGCAGCTCACGGCCTGGGCGCGCTCAAAGAGGACGCCGCGCGACGCCAGAGCGTCGAGGGCCGGGGTCTCCACCTTCACCCCCGACATCGCCGCCGTGAGGTGATCCGCGCGGTGCGTGTCCGAGGTCACCAAGAGAACGAGCTTGGGCTGAGCGACCTCCCCCACGATCACAGGCTCAGAGACCCAGACACCGACCGGCGCATCGTCGCACTCCACGATGCGGACCTGGAACTCGACCTCTTCACCTTCAAAGTCGCTGGCCCACATCACGCGGTCCACCCAGCCCCTCGCCGTCTCATCGAGCCCGTAGTGCTCGGACTGCAAGCTCGTCCCCCCGGTATTCAGCGTGACTTCCAAGAGCGCGCCCTCCATAGGAGCGGCGGTGCGCGCGTCGACGTGATAGCCGAGCTGAACCCCCTCTCCCTCTCGAGGAGTGAGCGTCCCCTTCAACACGTGCCCCGGCGTCAACCAGTACCCAGGACGCAGCTCATCCCCCACCCGCACGTGCGATCCGCGCACCAGGCGCGACTCCATCCACGCCTCGACGCCCACCTCCGAGAGCTCCACAAAGAGGACACCCACAGGGCCCGCAGCCTCCGGGAAGCTCAGCTCGATCTCATCGAACAGGCCGGCGTCTGCCCCCAGCTGCAAGAAGGGCGCGGTGAGGAGCTGCGGCTCCGAGGAGGAGCGCACAAGCATCGGCTCCGAGACAGCGACCTGCTCGCCCTCGCGCTTGAGCGTCAAGAGGAGCCGGCTGCGCATCTGACAGAGGAAGCCGACGGTGACCTGGTTGAAGGTCGCAGGAGAGAACTCTCCGAAGAGGCTGACCGTGCGGTCCCCCTTGCCGCTCACGCGGAGGCAGCGGTCGATACCGAGCGGCTTCACCTCAGCGATGCGCGTCGGAGCGTCCGAGCGCCAGGAGGGTCCCTCCTCGGGGAGGTAGCGAAGCTTAGGAGCGAGGTCGGGGTCCCCCACAGGTCCGCTGGCGCCGCCCTCGATGGCGGCGTGAGAGACGTCCCCGGTGAGCACCCGCTCCAAGTGGAGGGTGCGCGAGCCTCGGCGCTCCTCCGTCGCGTCGCGCTCATCGCCCGCACAGGCTGAGAGGAGGCCGAGCCCTGCGAAGAGGAGCCCTCGCATCACACACCTCGGGGGATCAATCACTCCCCGAGACCCACGCGGCGAGCTCCGCCGCGAGCTCGCCCACGTCCTCATCATCTGTCGGCACCGCCCGGTCACACTCTGCATATCGGTCACCGCGCTCCCGCAGTAGCTCCCGAAGCTCCTCCATAGCGCGCGGCCGGTCCCTCATAGGGCGCTTGTCGCCCTGATCGAGGACTCGCCTCATGTGCTCCTCGGGCTCAGCGCGAAGCCAGATGGTCCTGCAGGTCTCGCGAACACGCGCCCAGGTGCCAGGCGAGTCGATCACAGACCCCGAGGTCGCGAGCACGACCCGCTCTCCCTCCTCCCTCAAGACGCTCTCCAGGGCCTCAGCCTCAAGCTCCCTGAAGCGCCGCACGCCGTGGAGATCGAAGACCTCTGAGAGAGAGAGGCCCGCGAGCTCCTCTACGCGCTCATCCAGCTCGATGAAGGGGACCTCTAGCTCGAGGGCGAGGCGCTTGCCCAAGGTGGTCTTTCCGGCGCCCCGAAGGCCCACCAAGGCCACCCGCTCTGTGCGGCGGGGCGCGTCCGCCACGAGGGCGGAGACATCAAGCCCCAACGCCACGGCCAAGGCGCTCAGCTTGAGCAGGCTGGGGTTCGCCCGCGCAGCCTCGGCCTCCGTCAGGTAGCGGCGGCTCACAGAGGCGCGCTCTGCGAGCTCTGTCACAGAGAGCCCCGCCTCCTCGCGCGCTGCGCGCAGCCTGTGCGCGAAGCGGCGCAGCACGCCCGCATCAGCGGTGGAATTAGGGTTGACTCCAGGGGCCATGAGCTAGATAATACTCGCATAGAGATTGAGTGAGCAAGATATTTCTCACGCCTTTTCCGCTCGAACCCACACCCGAACGACCATGGCCGCCACAGCTGCCCCTGCCCCCACCACCTGCTTCCAGACCTCCCCCGCGGAGTACAAGCACTGGACCCTCACCGTCGACGGCGACATCGCCACCCTCCTCATGCACGTCCAGCTAGAGGAAGGACAGGGCGACAACTACGAGCTCAAGCTGAACAGCTACGACCTCGGCGTCGACATCGAGCTCAACGACGCGATCCAGCGCCTGCGCTTTGAGCACCCCGAGGTGCGCACCGTCGTCATCACCGGCGGCCTGGACCGAGTCTTCTGCGCCGGCGCGAACATCATGATGCTGCGCAGCTCCTCGCACGCCTTCAAGGTCAACTTCTGCAAGTACACCAACGAGACCCGCCTCGCCATCGAGGACGCGAGCGAGCACTCCAACAAGCGCTTCCTCGCCGCGCTGAACGGGACGGCCTCCGGCGGCGGCTACGAGCTCGCCATCGCCTGCGACGAGATCCTCCTCGTCGACGACCGCAACTCCGCCGTCAGCTACCCCGAGGTCCCGCTCCTCGGCGTCCTCCCCGGCACCGGCGGCCTCACCCGCATCACCGATAAGCGCAAGCTGCGCCGCGACCGCTGCGACGTCTTCTCCACCATCGCCGAAGGCATCAAGGGCAAGCGCGCCCTCAAGTGGGGTCTCATCGACGACCTCGCCCCCCTCTCCCAATGGGACGAGAAGGTCGCCGAGATGTCCCGCCGCATGGCC
>JAKVCE010000024.1:0-2143 GCA_022447405.1 Planctomycetota bacterium
GTCGCCCGCCTCAAAGGTGTCTCCGTCACCCCGGTGGACTTCGAGCGCTGCGGCGGGGTCCAGCCACCGGAAGGCTGAGAGGAAGACCTCGAGGCCTGCAAGGCAGCCGCCCTCCCGCGCGACGAGCTGAGCGGAGGCTCGCTCCGTGCCCACCTCGCATGCCGCGGTGGTCAAGTCCCGCGCCACGTCCAGCTCTCCGCCGAGGTCCTCTTCTAAGGCGCGGCGGACGAGCGTCGAGAGCTCCGGCTCAGGGAGCGGCTCAGGGGCCCCGTCCCTCCTCGGGAGCGCTGTTCGAACCGGGTGCATCCTATGAGGTTACGCGCCGAGCGACGGATGCGGCAATCCCCCTGCGACGGACCCGCCGAGCCCTGGTCTCTAGGCGTGGATCCCAAGTCAACGCCTGCCTGGCTCCTCGCGGGCTGGCTCCTCTCTGCGACCGCTCTCTCACCCCCGGGTCCGAGCCCCCTGCCGCCCCGCATAGGCGCAGTGACTCCGGCGCGGGAGCTCCTAGAGCGCGGCTCGGTGCGAGAGCTCAGCGTGATCTCCGGCCTCGGTGCGAGGCGCGCTCAGGCCCTCGTCTCCTTGAGAGCCGTCGACGGAGGCCTCCCGCCCCTCGAAGAGATCCCCGGCATAGGCCCGAAGACCGCTGAGTCTCTCCGCCTCTTCTCGAGCGGTGGTCTAGGTCTCTCTGACCACACTAGGCGACAGGGGCTGCCCGCCACCGACGGACTGGAGCGAGCGGCCCAGCCCGCGCGGGCTGAGGCACTCGAGCTCGGAGAAGAGCTGCCCCGCGATCCCCGTGAGCGCCCTCCCCGCGGGCGCGCTCGGGTCATCGAGGAGGAGCGGTGTCCCGCGATTCACTGATGCGCCCACCGCCGGGTCCTCTGGCAAGAAGCCGAGCCAGCGAGGCTGAACACCCAGGAAGCGCTCTGACACCTCTCGGAATTTGTCCGCCGTCTTGTGCGCCTGCTCCTCATCCTTCGCACGATTGATCACGAAGAGCGCCTCGCCCGCCGGTCGCACCTGGTTGTGCACCTTGAGGAAGCCGTAGGCGTCGGTCATGGAAGTCACATCCGGTGTCAGCACGAGGAGCAAGCGATCCGCTGCCGCGGCGAAGGACATGGTCTGGCTGGAGATGCCCGCGGCAGAGTCGAGGAGGAGGAACTTGTAGCTGACCTCGAGCTCCGCGAGCTGATCTGAGAGGCGCGCGCGATCTTCTCGCTGGAGGACCGCCATGTGTGGGATCCCCGAGCCGCCGGCCAAGAGGTCGAGCCCTTCACCGCACGGCGTCCTGATGTCCCCGATGGTGTGCTCTCGCTCGATGAAGTCCACCAAGCTCGCCTGGGGCTTGACCCCCTGGAGGATGTGCGCGTTCCCCATGCCGAGGTCTGCGTCGATGAGCAGGGTCCTCCCGCGCGAGGCGCAGTAAGCAGCGATCGAAGCAGAGAGGAAGGACTTGCCCACCCCGCCCTTGCCGCTCGCCACGCAGAGCGAGGCGGCGCGCACTACGCCGCCAGTCCACGCGCTAGCCGCGCTGGTGTCGGCAGGTCGCGGGGCCCCGTCTCTAGCGGCGGGGCCGCGCCTGAACAGCTTTCGAGCCTGATTCCAGTCCAAGAGATGAAGAGGAGAGAGCTAGATCGCGCCCAGCGACGAAGCCGGGCCGACCGTCAACAGCTAGGCTGCCGAACTGGAATGGGCGATCCAAGGGAATCAGGAGGAGAACCCCGCGAGCGCCCACGGATGGGCCCCCTGGGTCCCTACTCCTGGAAGGCGGCCAGCTCCTCAGGCGTGAGCAAGGGCTCTGAGGGGTGAGGCATGAGCTCCACATCGCGCAGCCCTTCATCCTCCCCTCTCTCGCTCTCTTCGAGGAGGTGCGCCAAGACCCAGTCCAGGAACACCTCGAGGGCTCGACCGGTGCGCAGCGAGTGCTGCACGCCGTCCGTCCCCAGCCGCCCGAAGACCTGACCCTCTGGGTCCACGCTCACGCTGCAGAGCACATGGCCTTCGCTCACCCAGCGCGCGTCACCGCCCTCCTCTCGCCGCTCCAGCCTCGAGTCGATCCGATCGATACGCGCGACGACCTCCTCCCAGGACGGCCCTGTGGGCGCATCGTCCGCGGCGACGGGCGCGCTCGCGGGGTCGG
>JAKVCE010000024.1:2153-7576 GCA_022447405.1 Planctomycetota bacterium
TCCTCGACCTGGGAGACAACCACGTCGGCGACGAGGCGCTCGTCGCGCTCGCGGGGTCGGGCGCGTCTGCCTCTCCCTCCGGCGCGGCGTGCGAGCGCTGCGCCGGGACGAGCTCTTCGAAGAAGCGCGTCGTGCGCCCGACCGCCTGGAGGTGACGCTCCGCGAAGGGCAAGACGGGGTCCGGGCAGAGAGAGTCGAGCTGCCGTAAGAGACCCTTGGTCTTCCCCTCCAAGACGATGACGAGCAGGGGCGGGGTCAGCGCGTCTGTCCGGTATAGCCTCGACAAGCGCCGCGCGTCCTCCCTCGCGATCGTGAGCCGCACCATGACCTCGCTGAGGACCTCCCTCTTGCTCCCCTTGAGAGCGTGCACGAAGACCATCCGATCTCCCACGCGACCGACGAGCTCCGCGACGAGCTCGCCATCGATGCGCACGTCACTGTCCACATACCTCCAGCCAGGCAAGAGCGTTGAGAGCTGCTCGCTGAAGCGCTGCGCGCGCGCGGACATCTCGGCCGCGGGCCCTCTGTGCTTGGTCCCCTTGCTCCCCATGGACTCAGGCAGACTCCACAGAGCGGCCCCCCCGCTCAGGGCTGGGCTGGCCCTTCTGGCCAACCTCAAAGACGTGCGCGAGGGCGAGAGCGAGGGCGTCCGAGACGTCGAGGGTCCCGGGGATCTCCTTCATACCGAGGATGGCCGCGACCATCTTCGCCACCTGGGTCTTGTCCGCTGCGCCGTTCCCGACGACGCGTCGCTTCGCGGACGCCGGCGCGAGCTGTGTGACCTCGGCGCCGATCGCGGCAGCAGAGGAGAGCACCACGCCGCGGCCCTCCCCGATGCGCAGCGCCGACTGGATGTTCTTACTCGCGAAGGCTTGCTCGACGACCACGACGTCTGGCTCGAGCCGCTCTAAGAGCTCGTCCAAGTCGGCCCGGAGCCCGGCGAGGCGCTCTGGCACGGAGAGGCTCGAGGGCTGCCGCAACTCTCCAGCCGCCACGAGCTTGGGGCCCGCCGCGGTCTCAGCGACCGCGCCGTACCCAACGACCAAGGTCCCGGGGTCAATCCCGAGGATCACCGGGACGCTGCGCTCAGCCCGCGGGGGGAGCACAGCGTTGCCCTTCGGGTCAGCGGGGCTGAGGTTCTCTTGAGACGAAGGGGGCACAGGCTTTCCTACGGGACTGCTGGCAAACTACGCTTTATGCCCTCGCGGTTGAAGCGCCTCGCGAGACCACGTCCATGAATTCCCCCGAAGGAGATCCCCGAGCCCGCAGCGCCGCAGTGATCGTCGCCGCAGGGAGCTCTCGTCGGATGGGAGATGTGCCTCAAGGCTCCAAGCTCCTCATCCCTTTAGCGGGAGAGGCGGTCCTCGCACACACCCTCCGCGCCTTCGAGACGACGCCGGCTGTCGACGAGATCGTGCTCGTCGCGCGGGAGGAGGACATGGCGCGCTTCCGTGAGGTCGCAGAGGGCGCGTCGATCACCAAGCTCAGCGCGCTGGTGCGCGGCGGAGAGACCCGCTCCGACTCCGTCAAGAGCGGCGTCTCAAGCACCTCGCCCGAGTGCGCCCTCGTCGCGGTCCACGACGCGGCGCGGCCACTGATCACACCAGAGGTCATCTCGCGCGCGCTCGCTGTCGCGCACGCCGAGGGCGCAGCCCTCGTCGCGGTGCCTGCGAAGGACACGCTGAAGGAGAGCGCTGACGGCGCACACGCCGAGCGAACCATCGACCGAGCGCGAGTCTGGATCGCCCAGACACCTCAGGTCTTCCGCCGCGCTGAGCTCCTCGAGCTCCTCGAGAGCGCGCACGAGAGAGGAGCTGAGGCCACAGACGAGAGCGTCCTCTGGGAGGAGGCGCGCGGCCCCGTCGCCCTCGTCCAAGGCGCTGAGTCCAACATGAAAATCACCACGCCGGGAGACGTAGCCCTCGCCGAGGCCTGGCTCGCGGTGTCCAATCAGGAGAGCTCATGACGACGATTCGCACAGGCATTGGCTTCGACGTGCATCGCCTGGTGGAGGGGCGCCCCTGCATCCTGGGCGGCGTCGAGCTCCCCCACCCGACGGGTCCGGACGGTCACTCTGACGGAGACGCCGTCTTGCACGCCGTCTCTGACGCCGTCCTCGGCGCGGCAGGCCTCGACGACCTCGGCACGCGCTTCCCCGACACCGACGAGGAGTGGAAGGGCGCTGACAGCCGCGACCTCCTGCGCGCCTCACTAGCCGCGGTGAGCGAGGAGGGATGGCGGGTCGGGAACGTAGACGTCGTCATCGCGACGGAGGGTCCACGCATCGCGCCGCATCGCGCCGAGATGCGCGCGAGCGTCGCGGCGCTCCTTGGGATCTCCACAGACTGCGTGAACATCAAGGGCAAGACCCTCGAGGGGCTGGGCGCGCTGGCCGGAGGCGCAGGCATCGCTGTGCAGGCAGCCTGCTTGATCGAACGCGACTGAGCGCAGGCGCTGGGTAAAGAAGAAGAGGCGACCGCATCAGCGGCCGCCTCTTGTCTCATGGGCGCGCCCATCGGCGCGACCGCGTCCTCACATCCCCTTGACGTCTGCTGACTGGAAGGCCTCTTCGCAGTAGCCGATCAAAGAGAAGGGCACGTAGTCGTCGCGCAGGAGACCGACGTGGCGCTCGTCACCGATGTTGAGCGGGCGGGTCGGAGGCATGCGGCGCATGACCTTCGTGAGGTAGTAGCCGTGGGGGCCCTTGAAGGGACCGGCGACGGTGCCGACCTGCTGCTCGAAGAACACGAAGTCCGTGATCGAGAAGCCGCGGACGAACTGGTGGAAGGGGCTCTCACCGATCATCCCTTGGAGGTCGTTGCGATAGCGCTCGCCGAAGCGACCCTTCATCTTGTAACCGACCGCTGAGCCCGGGCGGCCCTTCTCGGGCTGCGGGGGATCCCAGTAGCCGCAGTACTCATCCAAGAGCAGCGACCAGAAGTCGTGCGGGTCCATCGATTGAGGGACGCTGTTGGGGTCGAGCTCTTCGCCAGCGGCGGCTGCTTCCATGCGGAGGCGGCGGTACTCGGCGTAGTTCTGGTTGTTCTTCTCGATCTCTTCTTTGATCCAGGCTGCCTGGATCTTTGAGGTCTCCCAGCCGTCCTCGACCCACTTGTTGCCAGGGAAGTCGAAGGCGCTGACGAGGAGCACCTCACAGTCGACCTTGCCGAGCCCCATGATCTGGTTGGCTCGGACGAGGTGCTCGCGGAGGGGCTGGGCGATCCCGCCCTCCTCCGGCGCCTCGATCATGGGATTCACCCGCTGACGATGTGACTCGAGGACGCGGAAGTAGTCGCCATAGGACTCGACCGAGGGGAACTGGTGGTTCCCGACAGCGACCATGCCGATGTTGAACTGCGCGCTCTGGAAGCCCGCGCCGCCTTCGTTGGACTCGAAGATCGTGCGCGCCTCCGCCTCTGAGAGGAGGAACTCCTCGCCAGCCATGCGCTGACGAGCAGACTCCATCTTGGCGAGGAAGTGCTTCGCGTCGCTGATCTCTTTCTCGCTGACGGTGTCCTTGACGTCTGCCCAGAGCTCTTCCGTGCGCCAGGAGTGGTCGACCTCGCCGTCCGAGTTGATGTCGAGGGTCATGACGACGTCATCAGGGAGACCGTCGATGGAGGTCTTCGTCTCAGCGGTCTTGAAGAGCATGTCCCGGACCATCTGACGGAGGATGGAGCGGTACATCGCGTCCTCCTGCGGGAACCCCGGCTCGTCACCGGGCTCCTCAGGGCCGGTGGGCTGCTCGGCGATCGGCTCGCCCGCGTCACGCTTGCGCTCCCACTCCGCGAGCTCGGCCTCATAGGCCTTCATGCGGTCGGGATAGGTCGCCTTGGCCTCTTCCCAGGAGGCGAGCTCCGTCGCGTAGAAGTTGCTGCGACGCTCATAGCTCTGCTTGAAGTCATCGATGAGGATCTCACCTGCCTCGGCGCGCAGCGCCTCGAAGGTGATCGCCGGCCAGAGCTCCTGGTTGTCAGGGATGTAGGTGTTGTCAAACACGAGGTCCATGCGGAGCTCGCGTCGATACCAGTCCATGTTACTGTAAGCCCGGCGCACTTCGGCCTCGAGCTGGAGGGTTGGGAAGCGCTCCTTGAACTCGGCGATCTTCTTGTCGTAGATCTTCGTGAACTGCTCATCAGAGGGGTTCAGGCCGTCCACAGACTCTCCGGCCTCCGCCCGACGGTTGATCTCGTGCTGCAAGAGCGCGTCGATCCTGCGCCACTCGAGGGCGGGACGGCAGGGGCCATAGATGATGTGGCGCTTGATCGCGTCGTCTGTGATGGAGACCCCGTTCACCGAGACGGAATCACCAAACTCGGACTGAGGGGCGACGGGAGCGAGAGGTTGCGGAGTGGCGAGGAGCGCCAGGAGGAGGATGCTAGTCATGATCAGGGCAACGGGTGGGGCCTGGTTTGGACCCACGGGTCTGGGGTGTTTTCCGAGTCTTCATGCGCGACGTAGGGGTACGCCGCAGGCAGTGGGGTGTTGGTGTCTGTGGTGCTTTTCGTGCTTAGAGACGTATCTGCTTGAGTCTGTAGACCCCTTGAATGGCCGAATATCCTAGCATCAGGGTCGTTCGTGGGTCGGAGAGCCGCCGACCGAGCGTCTCGAACCCAAAAAATCGTGTACGACACCCGCACAATCGCCTTCATCTGCGAGCTCATGCACCCCCCCTCCCAGCCGGACACAGGGGCGATTCAGCGCGTTCACAACGGCTTCTTCCAAGACGGTGACCCCGCGTACACGAGCTTTGCCATCACCCCCATGGGGCCTGTCCTCACCAACCCCTCAGTGCGCCCAGGCGCGGTCTCACAGGCCGTTTTCCTGCCTGACCGCTACCAATTCCGAGAGGAATTAGGCGCCCTCACCTGCGATGACTTCGGCGCGCGCGTGCGGCAAGTGACTGAGGCCGTGACCGCCCAGACTGGACTGGCAGACTTCAGCGGCCAGCAGGTGACGATCCGATCCCTCATCAATCCCAGGCACTACCGGAACAGCCGAGACCTCCTGAAGGAGGGCCTCTTCAAGATGCCGGAGCCGGTCGCCCAATTTGAGAATGACCCCGCGATCTGGGGCGTTCGCATGGTCTTCCCTCCGCAGGAAGCCGAGGAAAATCAGGAGGACTTCGGCGAGGAGCGCCCCACGGCGAACGCCCTCAGGATCGAGTCCTATGCGCAGGATCCGCGCTCTCTCTTCCTCGAGAATCAGGGCAGCTTCGGGCAGATCGCGGTGAGCGACGGTCTAGACGTCGTCGAGTCCAACATCACCACTGCCTACGAATTTCTCGTGGAACGCGGCCTCTCCTTCGTGTCCTCCTTCGACCAATCCAGCTGAGGACCGGGCGGATGAGGCGAGCCAGCCAGCGCAGCCCCCGCGGGCTGATGAGGCGCGTCGCCGGACCGCTCACGCTCCTTGTCGCCTGC
>JAKVCE010000024.1:7586-14777 GCA_022447405.1 Planctomycetota bacterium
CCAGGTGGCTCAGCGGGCCTAAAAGAGGCTCCTGATTGGCCTGAGGGCACCGTGCTGGTCTGTGCTGGTGAGCCCATCCGGGCTGAAGACGTCGACCCGATCGCCGAAGCGCTGCGGCCCCTCGGCCCGAAGTTCACTCAACCCCACCTGCGCCGCCTCGCCCTCACGAACATCTGCCTCCCGCTCGCCGCAGGTCGCGCCCAGGGCGGCTCCGAGCGCCGCGATCAGGCCAAGAGAGAGGCTCTAGAGGCCCTGAGAGCGCAAGGAGAGGGGGCCAACGACGAGCTCGGAGTCCTCACAGAGGGGACCCAGGGCGTCCTAGGAGTCCCCCTCTGGGTGCTCATCCAGGACCTGCAGCAGGGCGCCTGGACCGGCCCCAGGGAGCTCCCAGGGCAGTTTGTGCTGGTCAAACTCCTAGCCAGGGACGGCAACGCGCGGCCTCAGGACGAGGAGTTCAGCGTACGAGTGCTCCCCTTCCCCTACGTAGACGACCCTCCCTCCCTGACCGGAGAAGCCCTCAACGCCTCTCTAGAGCTCGTCGATGAGGCCTGGGAGACCCTGATTCCAGGATTTTGGCGACACCAAATGGGGAAGACAGGCGCCTCAAGTGACTGAGACGGGGTTGGCTCGCCCCATCCTGGGGATTAAGAGCCCAACGAGCCACCAATGGCCCCAGTCCTAGCCCTCCTTAGGACGATATGGAGCACCAAGAGCACAGATTCCACCCCGGGATCTTAGGAGGTGGTAACATCCCGTACACGGGAGGTTTTTCCACCTTCTAGAGGCCCCCAGGGGGGGTATCTGGGGAGCAGGGCCCCAAAACCGCACGAGCACCATTCGATGATCCAACAGAAGAAGCGACTAGTCCTCTTCCTCCCCCACAGGGCGAACCCCGCCCAGGGCGTGAGGGTGAGCGCAGATCTGCTCCCGCTGGAGCTGCTGCAGATCGCCGGCTTCCCGGATCAGGAGGGCTACGAGGTCGTCCTCATCGACTCGATGATCCACGAGGACTACATGGACCGCGTGATGGAGGCCTGTGATGGCGCGCTCCTCTTCGCGAGCTCCTGCATCCTCGGCTACCAGGTCACGCACGGCGCCCAGGTGGCGAGCGCTGTCCGCCAGCGCTTCCCCGAGCTCCCCATCATCTGGGGCGGCTGGTTCCCCAGCGTCGTCCCGGAGACTTACATCAACGAGGGCATCGCGGACGCGGTCGCGCTCGGCCAAGGCGAGCTCACCTTCCGCGACGTGGTCCACGCCGTCGAAGCGGGTGAGAGCCTGGAGAGCGTCCCTGGCCTCGTCGTGAAGGGCAAAGACGGCAGCCCGGTCTACACCGAGCACCGCGCGATCGTCGGCTTTGACAAGATCCCCGACGTCCCCTGGCATCTCCTCGACTTCGAGAAGTACGTCGAGCTCCAGAACAAGCCGGCCGGCTGGAAGCTGCGCCACAAGTACATGGACCCCTGGGACATGGAGCCTGGCACGGTCATGCGCGGCTTCAGCTACTACTCAAGCTACGGCTGCCCCGAGCCCTGCACCTTCTGCTGCAGCCCGCTCGTCACGAACCGCCGCTGGAAGGCCATCCCCGGGAAGCTCCTCGCTGACCGCATCATGGAGTGCCACGAGCGCTTCGACTTCAACATCCTCCGCTTCCAGGACGCGAACTTCGGCGTCCACGAGAAGCGCTCCAACGAGTTCTGCGACGAGCTGATCTCCCACGGCTCCCCCTTCTGGTGGAACGGCACCTACGAGATCGAGACGATCGACCGCTACAAGGACGAGTCCCTCGACAAGATGGCCGAGTCTCGCTTCCACATGGCAGCGCTCGGCGCCGAGGCGGGGAGCCAAGAGCAGCAGACTCAGATCAAGAAAGAGATCGACATCGAGGGCGCCCTCGAGAAGTCCCTGCGTCGACTCAACCAGCGCGGCATCCAGACCGGCCTCTCTTGGATCATCGGGTACCCCGGCGAGTCCCTCGAGTCCATGAACAAGACGATCGAGGTCGCGGCGCGCATCAAGCACCTCTTCCCCCAGTCTCCCAGCGACATCTTCCCCTTCCGCCCGATCCCCGGGACGGAGGACTTCGACTCTGCGGTCGAGCTCGGCTACAAGCCGCCGACGACCCTTGAGGACTGGGGCAGCTGCCTCGAGTACAAGTACGAGTACGACGACATCGGCCTCCCGCTCGACGTCATCAAGCGCTGGAAGCGCTACGGCGTGACCTCGACCTTCTACGACAACCTCGCGACGGAGGGCTTCGCGCCCATCCTCGAGGCGATGAAGCGCATCTCCAGCTGGCGCCTGAGGAGCCAGAACTTCACCTTCCCGATCGAGCACAAGCTCTTCCACATGTACGTCAAGGTCATGGGCTATCGCACCCAGGCCGACGTCCTCCAGCTCGACCAGACCTCGGGCGTCACCCCGCACGCCCCCGCCTGAGCCGCCATGATTCAGCAGAAGAAGAAGGTCGTGCTCTTCCTCCCCCACCGGGCGGACCCGAAGCGTGGCGAGATGTTCAGCGCAGACCTCCTGCCGCTGGAGCTGCTCCAGATCGCGACGGGGCCGGCGGCTGAGGGCTACGAGGTCGTGATGCTCGACGCGATGATCGAGGAGAACTACATCGAGAAGGTCTTGGAGGCCTGCGAGGGCGCCATCTGCTTCGCGAGCTCCTGCATCCTCGGGTACCAGGTCTACGACGGCTTCGTCGTCGCCAAGGCCGTCCGCGAGCGCTACCCCGACCTCCCGATCATCTGGGGCGGCTGGTTCCCCAGCGTCATCCCCGAGATGTACCTCGAGGCGGACGTCGCCGACGCCGTCTGCATCGGTCAGGGCGAGATCGCCTTCCTCGAGATCGTCCAAGCGCTCGAGAGCGGCGAAGACCTCGCCAACATCCCAGGCCTCGCCGTCAAACGTGACGGTCGCACCGTCTACACCGACCACCGCGAGGTCGTGAACTTCGACAAGTTCCACCCCGTGCCCTGGCACCTCTTGGAGTACGAGCGCTACGCCGAGCTTCAGCTGCGCCCCACCCAGCAGAAGGTCCGCCACCGCTTCCCCCTCCCCGGGCACTGGACACCGGACAATCCGCCCCGCGCCTTCAGCCACTTCTCGAGCTTCGGCTGCCCCGAGCCCTGCACCTTCTGCTGCTCCCCCGCCATCACCGGCAGGCGCTGGAAGGCCATCCCCGGCAAGCAGCTCGCTGAAGAGATCGCAGAGCTACAAGAGCGCTTCAAGTTCGACGTCCTGCGCTTCCAGGACGCCAACTTCGGCGTCGCCGAGAAGCGCACCAAGGAGTTCTGCCAAGAGCTCGTCGACCTCAAGGTCCCGATCCACTGGAACGGAACGATCGAGGTCGAGACGATCATGCGCTACAAGACCGAGACCCTCGACTTGCTCGAGGAGTCCAAGTGTCACCTGCTCTGGCTCGGCGCCGAGACCGGCACCAAGGAGATGCAGGAGCGCATCAAGAAGAACATCGGGATCGACAACATCCCTACCGCGATCGGCGAGCTCGCCAAGCGGAACATCGTCCCCGGCACCTTCTGGATCATCGGCTACCCCGGCGAGACCCAGGAGTCCATGGAGGAGACGCTGCGCCAGGCCGCCAAGGTCAAGCACGCCTTCCCCATCGCGGGCTCTGAGGTGTACCCCTTCCGCCCGATCCCCGGGACAGAAGACTGGGACGCAGCCGTCAAGCTCGGCTACAACCCGCCCAAGGACTTCCAGGAGTGGGGCGACTGCTTCGAGTACAAGTACAACGCGCAGAACACGCCGATCCCGGCGTCCGTGCGCGATACCTGGACGCACTACAACAACACCGCCTCCATCTACGACAAGCACGTCGAAGAGGGGCCGCAGTGGATGCGCGAGCTGCTCTCCAAGGCCGCCGGATGGCGCCTGAAGCGCGGCAGCTACGGCTTCCCGATCGAGCAGAAGATGTTCGACCTCTACGTCCGCGCGACCGGCCAGGCCCAGGGCGGCGACGCGATGACGAAGGCCTGAGCCGCGGGCTCAGGCGCTCACTTCTCGGCGGACCTTGACGTCCGCGAGCACGCCGTCCCAGAGGGCATCGCGCAATCGGAGCGAGTGCACAGCTGCGTGGCGCGCCTCCTGCCACCTGCCTGAGACCTCTCCACAGAGCTCCATCAAGAGCTCGCGCGCGAGCGGGCCGTGCTCCCCCTCATCGAGCTCGATGTGCCTGTCGAGGTAGAGCCTGAGCATCGGGCAGTTGTCACCGAGGTCTTGGAGCACCGAGCGGAACATCTCAGGGATGAGGTCTTCGCGCCCGAACAGGAACGCAGAGGCGACCTCATGTGTCCCCCTCGCATAGGAGAGTCTCCAGGTCCAAGCGGAGAACGTCTGTGAGGCGGTCGGCGCATGAGCAGCTTCCATCGCGAGCTCAGGATCTCTCCCGCGCTTCAAGTCAGCGATGAAGGCCTCGATGGGACCGGTGTTCGCCCCGATCTCCTCCATGGCCTCGATGTAGAGCTCCAGGTGGCTGATGTAGCGTCCCGGCTCGACCTCGTCGGACTCCTCTCCGAGGACGATCTCGTTGACCATGCGCCGGATCTTGTGGTCGTCCGTCGGCCTCCAGGCGATCTCAACAGAGGTCGCGTCGTGCTGGAGACGCTTCAGGAGCGTCATGAAGTCCCAGACCGCGAAGACGTGGTGCTCCATGAACACGCGCAGCGACTCAACAGAGTCCAGGCTCGCGTAGACCGGGTGGTGGATCACCCGCCGCCGATGGTCCAGGGCGGCCTCCTCGAGGAGCTCAAACTCTTCTGCCGGGTTCATGTGTGGGTCAGGCTCGAACGAGCGAGGCCCGAGCGCGCTCAACCATAACGGCCTTCGATGTAGTCGGCCGTCTCTTTCTTCTGAGGCGTGACGAACATGTCGCCCGTCCTCGCGTGCTCGACCACCTTGCCCATGAGCATGAAGATGCACTCGTCGCTGGCGCGGCGCGCCTGAGCCATGTTGTGCGTGACGATCAGGATGGAGTACTCACCGCGCAACCTCCAGATGAGCTCCTCGACGGCCTTGGTCGCCTCCGGGTCGAGCGCAGAGCAGGGCTCGTCCATGAGCAGCACGCTGGGCTTCACCGGCAGGAGGCGGGCGATGCAGAGCTTCTGCTGCTCCTCGAGGGAGAGCTCTGTGGCTGTCTGGTCGAGGCGGTCCTTCACCTTGTCCCAGAGGAGGACCTCTTCGAGGGCCTCCTCCACGACTTGATCCTCTTCAGCCTTCGGCCCTTTCCCGCCTCGGTGGAGGCGATAGGCGAAGAGGACGTTGTCCCTGACAGGGAGCGGGAGCGGGTTGGGGCGCTGGAAGACCATCCCCACCTCTCGACGGAGCTGAGTCAGCTCGACCTCATCAGCGAGGACGTTCTGCCCCATGACCTCGATGGTCCCGGTGGTGCGGACATAGCCCAAGCGCTCGTTGATGCGGTTCACCGCGCGCAGATAGGTCGACTTCCCGCACCCGGAGGGGCCGATGAGGGAGGTCACCTTGCCGCTCTTCACGTCGATGTCGACGTCGAAGAGCGCCTGAAAGTCGCCGTACCAGAGGTTCAGGTCCTTGGTGCGGATGGCGGGCATCGTGGTCTCAACCAAAGCGACCCTCCACGTAGTCCGTCGTGCGCTGGTCCTGGGCGTTCCTGGTGAAGAGCTCGGCCGTGTCACCGACCTCGACCACCTCGCCGTTCAAGAAGAACGCCGTCCGGTCTGCGAGGCGCCGCGCCTGCTGGACGAGGTTCGTGACGAGGATGATCGTCATCTCCTCCTTCAGCTCCTTCAGCACATCCTCGATGCGCATCGTCGTGACGGGGTCGACCGCGATGGAGAACTCGTCGAGGAGCAGGAGCTCGGGCTCCTGGGAGAGCGCGCGCGCGATCGTCAGGCGCTGCTGCTGCCCACCGGAGAGGAGGCTCCCGAGTGACTTGAGCCGGTCCTTCACCTCGTCCCAGAGCGCGGCGCGGGTGAGGCAGCGCTCCACGATCTCGTCGAGCTCTGCGCCGCGCACGCCGCGCAGCTTCGGCGCGAAGGCGACGTTCTCGTAGATCGACATCGGGAGGCCGACGGGCAGGGGGAAGACGACCCCGATGCGGCTCCGCAAGGCGTAG
Source organism: Planctomycetota bacterium (assembly GCA_022447405.1). Taxonomy (GTDB): domain Bacteria; phylum Planctomycetota; class UBA1135; order UBA1135; genus JAKVCE01. The sequence continues at coordinate 13,699 of JAKVCE010000024.1, forward strand.
AGGTTCCGCCACTGGCTCACGTCCTTCCCGTTGAAGAGGACCTCACCGGAGACGTGCATGTTGGAGGTCATCTCATCCATGCGGTTGATGGCCCGCAGGAAGGAGGTCTTGCCGCTGTTCGCAGGCCCGATCACTCCGAAGATCTCGTTCTCATAGACCTCGAGTGAGGCGCCGTTGAGGGCCACAGTGTCGCCGTAACGGATCGTGAGATCTCTGACCTTCAGCTTCTCTGTAGCCGTGGTCGCTGCCATCGAATCACCTACCACTTCTTCTGCCCCCTGAGATACATGCGGAACGCGATCGAGACAGAGTTCAGGACGAGCACCATGCCGATCAGGACGAGCGCCACGCCAAAGGGCAGCTCTTCTGGAACGTTAGGCACCTGCGTCGAGACCGTGAACAGGTGAAGCGACATCGCCATGGTCTGACTGCTGAGCCTCTCAAAGAAGTTGTCCGGCACGAAAGGGAGGAAGAGCGCTGCGCCGGTGAACATGATCGGCGCGGTCTCTCCGACCGTGCGGGACACCTCGAGGATGACGCCCGTCAGGATGCCGGTGACCGAGTTGGGCAGGACCACCTTGCGGATCGTCTGGGAGCGGGTCGCGCCGAGGCTCCAGCAAGCCTCTCGGAAGGCCTGGGGGACAGCCTGCAGAGACTCTCGCGTGCTGACGATGACGACAGGCATGGTCATCACAGCGAGCGTCAAGCCAGCAGCCAGGATGCTCGTGCCGAGGTCAAAGAACATCACGAAGGCGCCGACCCCGAAGAGCGCGTGCACGATGGACGGGACCCCGGCGAGGTTGATGATCGCGAGGTTGATCAAGCGAGTGAGGGTGTTGTCTGGTGCGTACTCTGAGAGGTAGACGGCGCAAGCCACCCCCAGCGGCACGGACGCACAGAGGGCGACCGCGACGATCCAGATCGTCCCGATGAGGCAAGGGAAGATGCCGCCCTCGGTCATGCCGTTGATGGGGTCCGCGGTGAAGAACTCCCACGAGAGCGCGGGAGCGCCCTTAGCAGTGAGGAGGACCAAGATGATCAGCACAGGCAGGATAAGGAGCACCGTCATCCATCCGAAG
>JAKVCE010000240.1:0-1669 GCA_022447405.1 Planctomycetota bacterium
CTATGCGGTGGGTCTCTCGCCGCTCTCCCTCGTCGGCGCGCTCTCTGTCCTCGGGGAAGGCGAGGTGGAGGCGGGAGAGCTCGCGCTCCCGGAGGAGGGGTCTGGCGAGTGCGCGCCGAGGCTCTTGCCTGCTGGCTTCTGCGCGAGGTTCACCCGCGGGCTCTCGGACTCATGAGCTCACCGCAAGTCCTGTACGAGGACAACCACCTCCTCGGTTTGGAGAAGCCTGCCTGCATGCCCTGCGTTCCGGACGCCAGCGGCGACGAGAGCCTCCTCGACTGGGGGAAGCGCTACATCAAGGAGGCCTACGAGAAGCCCGGCGAGGTCTTCCTCGGCGTCGTCCACCGGCTAGACCGGCCCGTCTCTGGCGTCGTGCTCTTCGCGCGCACCAGCAAGGCGGCAGACCGGCTCACGGCGCAGTTCAAGGAGCGCAGCGTGGAGAAGACCTACCTCGCCGTCGCCGAGGGAGGCGCACTCGGAGAGGGCGGAGTCATCGAGCAGTGGCTCCGGAAAGACACGGACGCGAACCGCGTCCACGTCGCGACCGAGGGCGAGGAGGGCGCGCGCGCGGCCTCCACGGAGTGGCGCGCGCTTGAGCGTCGCGGAGACCTGACCCTCCTTGAGCTCCACCCGAAGACCGGGCGGCCTCATCAGCTGCGCGTCGCCTGCAAGTCTCTCGGCGCGCCGCTCGCGGGAGACTTGAAGTATGGGGCGAGCGCGCCGCTCTCTGACAAGAGCGTCGCCCTCCACGCGGCCAGCCTCGCCTTCAGTCACCCGACGAAGGGGGAGCGCGTGGAGCTCAGCGCGAGCCCGCCCGACGCGGAGATCTGGCGCGGCTGGAAGGGCTAGTGCGCCTCGACCTTGTGGCGTCCCGGGAGGCGTCCGATGTGCGGTACGGCGATGTCGGTCGGGGTCGCAGAGCACTCGAGCTTGAGGGAGTTCTTGCCCTCGACGAGCTCGAAGCGGTGGGACTTGGGCTCTCCAGCTTCGGTCCAGGTGACGTCGAGGGGGAGGTGGAAGTCGCCCTCCATCGTGACATCGACGCGCAGCGTCGCGCCGTCTGCTTGGACGTCACCGTTGAGTCTCGGCGTGCCCTCTCCGTAGAACCACTCCTTGAAGAACTGACCCCACTCGCGCTCGGTGTTGGCCTCCAAGATCGCCTGGAACTCGTCGGTCCCTGCGTTCTTGTAGCGGTAGGTCATGTTGAACTCGGTCAGGGTCTTCCACCACAGCTCGTCGTCGTCGACGCAGTGGCGGAGGTGGTGGAGGATCGCCGAGCCCTTGGAGTAGATCAGGCCTGAGTAGGCGTCGCCGGAGGCGGGGTGGTCTCCGCGGTAGACCGATCCGCGCCGCGCCATCCCGCGCATCTTCCTAGCGAAGAAGGCGTCGGCGGCCTCGAGCCCGGCGGTGAACTCCACCCAGACGCCCTCGGCGTAGGTGCCGAAGCCCTCGTGGATCCAGAAGTTGCCCCAGTGGTCCGTGCTGACGGCGTTGCCCCACCACTCGTGGGCCATCTCGTGGATCAGGATGTAGTCGAACTCTTTGTTCCGCCGGGCGTAAGGGTCGTGCGCGTCGTTCTCCACACACCACGCGGGGTAGCTCGAGCCGTAGGCCACGGCGGTGGAGTGCTCCATGCCCCAGAAGTTCGTCTCGACGAGGGCGATCTTGG
>JAKVCE010000240.1:1679-4107 GCA_022447405.1 Planctomycetota bacterium
CGGCTGACCGGGTGAAACTGTCGAAGATCGCGAGCGGCTCGTTCCCGAACTCCCGCTTAAACGTGCGAACCACCAGCGGATACGACAAGGGCGGAGCGGAGTATTGAGCCTGAGCGAACTGCTTGCGATAGGCCTTGGAGAAGACCTCGATGAGCTCGGGGACCTCGGTGAACTGCACCGCGGCCTTCTCGGCGTTCTCAGGCAGGACGTAGTAGATGAAGGGCACGGGCTCTTCGTGGCCGGAGACCTTGAGCTCCTGCTCGACGACGACGTAGGGCGCGACGTTCAAGGTGACGGTGTAGGTCTCCAGCGGATAGTTGTGCTCCCAGGAGAAGGTCTTCCACTCACCCTCGCGGGCCTCCGCCCAGCCGGGCCACTCCGTGCTCGTCCCCGTCAGCCTGCCGTTCGTCACCGCGTAGAGCTCAGCGGGCACCGTGATGTCTGCCGACACGCGCTCGGGCTTGTCGTCGGGGTGGAAGTAGCTCGCCTTGCCAGGCCACCAGGCGTGGGAGCCAGTGCCCTGGCAGGAGGTGTTGACCCAGGGCGCGCCGCTCTCGGTCTCGGCCCAGTGGAAGCCGTCGAAGTTGTTCTTCGCCGAGGGGCTGCCGGTGTACTGGACGCAGACCGCGAGCTCCTCTCCTTCCTTGAGCTCGCGCCCCATCTTGATCCGCAGCACGGCCTCTTCGCGCTCAAACTCGCGGGCCTCACCGCCCTCGGTGACGCTCTGGACTTCGAGCACCTCCTTGCAGTCGAGCTGCAAGGTCTCCATCGCCCGCGTCACGGTCGCGGTCACGGTGACGCGCCCGTCGAGGGTCTTGGACTCCGGCATGACGACCCAGTCGAAGTGGTAGGCCTCGACGTCATAGGCCGTGCGCAGGTCTTCGGCCTGGTCTTGGAGGAGGGGGAGCGTGAGGGCTGAGAGGAGGAGTGCTGCTGTGTTCATGATCATGTTTCGTTCTCGTGGTCGCCTATCTTAGAGCCAACCGGCTGACCCGTCTCCTGGGGCGCGGACTCGCCTCGGTGAAGCCCCGCGCAGGGTAGAGTGGGGCCATGCGCCCCCTGGCCCTCTCGCTCCTCTGCGTCGCGCTCGCGGCCTGCCTGCCGCCTGGGAGCAAGCTCCTCAACATGGAGGTCGTGAGCCAGGGCGAGGTGCTCTTCGAGACGAGCTTTGATGTGGCCGACTCCAGCGACGAGGCGGACATATGGGCGGCAGCGGGTCAGTGCCCCTTCAGCCTGCTGCGCCAGGCGGACTCGCTGCCCAGGCCAGAGGGGCCTGAGGCGGGGCAGACGCTAGCAGAGCTGGAGGGCGCGGTCGTGATCTCGATCACCTGGAGCGACGAGGTCGAGGCGCAGGCAGAGCTCGACGGGGCGACGGTCCAGCTGTGCTCAGGTGCTTGTCCGGGCTGGCACCTGACTCAGGAGACTGTCAGGCGCGCCTTGGAAGCCAACGAGTCCGAGATAGGCTGAAGGAGGGCGCTCCGTTCGCCCGCTCCAGTCCGATGAGACAGTTCCTCCTCTTGACGCTCGCGCTCCTCTGCTGCGCCGATCCGGCCGCCGGGCAGGCCGTCGTCTACTCCGACAACTTCGACGATGTCACGAGTCACAACTGGCTCATCAAGGATCAGGCAGGCGGCAGCACGACGAGCTCGACCTCGATGGAGAACGCCTACGGGTGCTTCATCGGCGGCGGGACCGTGGGCGAGTGCCAGGTGAGCGAGCTCACTTCCGGCGGGCCTGATGGCTCGAGCTGCCTGGAGTACAAGATCAACGCCACCTTTGACGCGGGCTACTCCGGGGCGACCTTGGACGGTCTGCCGGTGAACTTCTGGGCGCCGGGGGGTGTGTCCCTCACGGACCTCTACAAGACCTGGCTTGAGTTCGACTACTACACAGACCTCAACGGGGCCGTCGACCCGAGCCTGCAGGTGGGCGTCGAGCTTCGCCCGACCAATGGCGGCTGGGATGAGCGCCTTGAGCTCCCCAACTTCAGCACGACCACGGGCTGGGAGACCGCGCGCTTCAACCTGGGGCAAGCCGTCACGACGGACCCGGCGAACTTCCTCGCTCTCCTCAACGCGAACGAGGACATCACGATCCGCGCTGTCCTCCGATTTCGCGGGAGCTATGACGCGGGCAGGCGCCTCCTCGTAGACAACCTGCGGCTCCTGCACCTCCCGAGCGAGCCCGGTCTGCAGTGGTCGGACGACTTCGACGACATCTCCACGGACGCGTACCAGACCCGCGACTGGGCTGGGAACCAGACCGACAGCGGAAACCTGCCCTTCCGGAACTCCTACTCACAGTGGTTGAGCGGGGGGCCGACATCAGGCGTCGTGAGGATCGCAGAGCGGAGGAGCGACGGAGCGGGCGCGAGCGGGTGCGCAGCCTTCTCTCTAGACGCCGCCACCGACGCTTCAGGGATCGGCTG
>JAKVCE010000241.1:0-1717 GCA_022447405.1 Planctomycetota bacterium
TTTGACGTGTTCACCTTCTCTCGCGGTCACGCCCTCTTCGGTGGCGTGGAGCTCGCGGTAGCAGCCTCGCGCTCCTTCCGCGCCTGGGCCGCCCGCCTCTCACCCGAGGGGGTCCCGTCCAGCCACGCTCCGGCTGACGGCCAGGGGGAGAGCTATCAGTGCCCGGTGTTCTGGGCTGGGCATGCAGCGTGGATCGCCCGCTGTGTACCTGAGCTGGACCGTGCCATGGCGGTCGCAGACACCTACGAGGAGCCGGACCCGGCAGGCAGCCTGGACCTGCAGGTCGCTCACTACCCGGACGTGGACATCGCGCGCCTCGAGGACGCTGGCGTCGTCGCCTGGGTTCGTGGGGCCAGGCCTGGTGGGAACGTGCACCACGGGAGCCCGCACGGCGGACTCTTGCAGGTCGTGCGCAAGTCGGACGGTGCGGATCTCCTCGGTCGCAGGCGACACGACGCAGCGGCGGAGGCTGAGTGGACCAGCGCCTCTGGAGCTTTCTCCCTGAGTCGTGGCCTGAAGTCAGGCAAGAGCGAGCTGCGCTTCTCGCTCTGGTTGGCCCGGGCTGACATGCGTGCCGGCCATGTCGGGCGGGCGCTCCGTCGGCCTCTGCAAGTCTTCAGGGAAGGTGTGATGGCCTTCGGCTCGAGCGCGTGCTCGACAGCCTTTGATCGCGCTCCAACCCTTGAGCTCCTCTCGGATGGTGTCCGGCTCCAGTCTGGCTTAGCTCATCGTGACGGGACCCCCGTGGCAGAGCCTCGCTTTGATCGGAGCTACCGCTTGGCGGGTGATGGGCTCATCGTAGAGGAGAATCTCCTCCAGCCGATCCCCGGGGGCAACCTCGCCTATCACATCCCGAAGGACGCGAAGGACATCGAGCGCAGCGACCGGACCCTGAGGTACAAGCTCTCATGACTCGTCCGCTCGTCCTCGTCGCCAACGCCCGCCTGCCTGGTGTGCGCGCGCAGTCCATCCAAGTGACCCAGGCCGCCGCAGCCTTTCAGCGGGCTGGTGCCCAGACCACGCTCCTGCACGCTGAGCGGAGGGACACGCCGACGGCGACCACAGCGGAGATCCTCGAGGGCCAGGGGGTGCAGCCTGCGCCTGGATTGGAGATCCGCTCCATCCGCTGCTCCGATTGGATCGATCGGGTGCCGCGTGCGCTTCAGTATCTCCCAGCGCGGATGCAGGAGCTCAGCTTCGCGCGCAACGCAGCGCGGCGCATCCTCACGCGTCACCCCGAGGCGCAGGTCCTCTCCCGCGAGCTCGAGACGGCGCGTCACTTGGTCCGTGTGGGGCACGTGCGCACCAGCCTCGAGCTCCACCGCGTCCCTGGCGGCGCGACGCGCCAGCGCTGGCTCCTCGAGGCCGCCGCGGGTTGCCGCCGCGTGATCGCGATCTCGGGCGGGGTGCGCGATGACCTCATCGAGCTTGGAGTGGACGCTGCGAAGGTGGTGGTGGAGCACGACGCCTATGACCCCGCCCTGTTCGAAGACCTCCCTGCGAAGGCTGACGCGCGGGCTGAGCTTCAGTTGGACTCAGACCGTCAGGTCGTCGTCTACACGGGGGGACTCCTCGCTTGGAAGGGCGTGGACGTCCTCATCGACGCCGCCCGCGAGCTCCCCGAGGTGCAGTTCCTCATCGCAGGCGGGATGCCCGCCGATGTGGAGCGCGCCCGCGCCCAAGCTGCCGGGCTGGAGAACGTCCGCATCGACGGCTT
>JAKVCE010000241.1:2109-4079 GCA_022447405.1 Planctomycetota bacterium
GGGGGTTCTGTTTGTGCAGCCTGACGAGTCAGCAGCGCTGACGGCTGCTCTCGAGGCTGCCCTTCGGGACGGAATGAGCTGCTCTCCAAGCCGAGCAGGGACGTGGGATCAGCGCGCAGGACGAATCCTAGAGGCGATGAGGGCGCCTTTGAGCGCCTGATTCGGCGTGGCTTTGCCGAGTGATAGGTATGCGCGTCCTCTTCCTCACTGACTCACTGTCCGACCTCGACGGGGTGGGGAGGTATGCGGTGAGGTTGATCGCGGCGCTGGAGGACGCGGGGGCGGGGGTCGAGGTGGAGGTGCTCTTGGGCCGGAAGCATCGACCCAGCTCGGCTGATGTGCGGGCCTCTTGGGATGTGAGCGTCTGTCTGCCGCCGGATCACTACTACTACATGACCCCGCTGCGCTTCTGGGCCAACACGCTGCTCTACTTGCCCCGGGTCGTGGCGGCGGCGCGGCGCGCCGACATCGTCCACTGCGTGAAGGACTTCCCGCACAGCTGGCTCGGGGCCCTGGCGGCGAAGATCGCGGGGAAGCCCTGCGTGGCGACGGCGCATGGGACCTACTCGACGGAGCCGCTCCGCAGCAGTCGACACAAGGGCCGCGCCCTGTGGGCAGCGGAGCGCTACGCGCGCTGGATCTCCGTGAGCGGCTTCACCAAGCGCGGCCTCCTCGAGGTGCTGGAAGGCAGGGGCCCGAGCGAAGAGGAGATCGCTGTGGTCTCGAACGGGGTGAACGCTGCGCACTACGCTCAACCGAGGGACATCGGTGAGCGGCCCTGGCATGGAAAGCGTTACACCTTGGCCATCGGTGAGCTGAAGGAGCGCAAGGGACATCATGTCTCGCTGCCTGCTTGGCTTCAGATCGCTGATCGACACCCTGAGCTCGAGCACTTCATCGTCGGGCGACCTGCCGGTGATGAGTATGAGGCCTCGCTGCGCGCGATGGCGCGTGACGCCGGCGCAGAGGACCGCGTTCACTTCCTCGGCAACGTCGAAGAGGATGAGAAGGTCGATCTGCTGCAGCGCGCCGACGCCTTCATTCACACGCCGGTCACCGCTGCCGACGGCGGCTTCGAGGGCTTTGGCATCGTCTACCTTGAGGCGGCGGCCTGCGGGACTCCGTCTGTGGGGACGCTGCGCTCTGGGGCGGAGGACGCCGTGGAGGTCGGGGTCACTGGGGTCCTCGTTGAGCCCGATGTGGACGCGGTCGCAGCCGGCATCGAAGAGGTCCTGGGGGGCGATGGGCCCGGGCGCTTCGCCGAGGCCGCGCGAGCGCACGCCAGCGGATGCTCATGGGAGCGCAACGCGCAGGATGTCTTGGAGATGTACCGAGAGGTCTTGAAGTGATCTCCAAGGTCTGGGGCATGCTGCGCACCAAGTTCGTGCGTGACGCGGCGACCTTGCAGGTGGCGACTGGGGTGAGCCAGATCTTCCAGGTCGGAACGACGGTCGCGCTGGCGCTGATGCTGGGCGCTGAGGGGCAGGGGATCTATGTCTCTGCTATCGCCCTGCAGGCCCTGGTCTTCTTCCTCATCAACGTCGGCGTCATGCAGGCCACCGTCAGCCAGATCGCCGCCGCCGCCGCCCGGCAGAACGAGTACAAGAGCTCCGGATGGATCGCCTTCCTCGCGAAGACCGTGGCCGCCTTCGGCCTGCTCATCTTCATCGCGGGCTGGTTCCTCCTGCCCTACATCGGCGAGCTCTTCTATGACGACAGGCAGGTCGGCGTCTGGGCTTGGTGGCTCTGCGCCGTCCCGCTCATCGAGCTCCCCAAGGTCGTCGCCTCTGCCGCTTTCCTGGGGACGCGGAGGATGCTCGCGCTGGGGCAGCTCGAGACGACCTGTGACCTGGTGCGGCTCTTCCTCGTCGTCTGCGGCGCCGTCGCGACGGGTTCTCCTGAGGGAGCGATCATCGGCGTCCTGCTCTCGAGCGGCGTCTCCGCGGTCCTCTCAGCCGGGCTCTACAGGC
>JAKVCE010000242.1 GCA_022447405.1 Planctomycetota bacterium
AGCATCATGAGGTATGACTACTTCACTCTCAGATGACGAGGAGGACTCAGAGCTCAAGGGAGGGTCTGTCTTTGGCGAGCAGGGGCTCCTCGCTGGTGGTTTGCGCGGAGCGACGGTGATCGCGAGCGCACCCTGCGAGCTCCTCGTCCTCTCCGTCGAGGCCTTTGATTTCATCGCCCAAGAGCACCCGGAGTGGTTGGAACGCCTGAGGGTCGAAGGCGCCAGACAAGCCGAGGCGACGCTCGCGACAGGCCGCACCCTGCGCGCGCTCTTTGAAGAGGCCGGTGGAGCAGCTAGCGAGTCGCGCACCTTCGAATCGGGCGAGGAGCTCGTCACCCACGGTGACCCCTCCGACGGCGTCTACCTCATCGACTCCGGCGAGGTGGAGATCGTCAGCGCTTCGGGGGTCGTCCTGGATCGATCCGGCCCGGGCGCTTGCGTCGGGGAGCTCGGGAGCCTGCTCGACCTGCCACGCACGGCGACCGTCCGCGCCGTCAGCGAGACTCGGGCCGCATGGCTAGACGCGGAAACCTTCCGAGAGCGCTTGAAGGACGACCCGCTCGCAGAGCAGGTCTTGCGAAAGCTCTGGTATGGGTACCAGTTCGAGCGCTCCTTCGTCAGGCAGCTCTCCACGGCGAGTCCAGAGGGGGTCGGACGGCGCACGGTCTACAGCCTGACCGATGGTCGTGCGATCGCGGTGTTCCGGGCCCGGGGCAGCGGGACCTTCCAGGCCGACATCACCGCCGGCGCTGAGGAGGGAGAGCGCCGCGAGGTGAGCTGGGGTGGGACGCCCGACCACCCCTGGCTCACCCTCACCCTGATTGACCGAGCGGGCGGCGCCCAGATCGTCCGCGTTCAAGCCTCGCTGAACCGGCCCGAGTGCGCCGCAGCGTTCCACCTCCTGCTAGACGACACGCCACTCACAGCCGAGATGGAGCTGAGCTTCGCTCGCTTGGGTCGTGCTGTACCCGAGGTGGTCGCAAAAGACGACCTGCTCTGCAGGTGCATGAACGTCTCCCGCGCCGTGGTGCAGGAGGCCATCGCTGGCGGCCTCACGACCCGGACCGAGGTCGAGGCCGCGACCGGCTGCGGAGGCGTCTGCGGCGGATGCCACGTTCACATCGACTCGATGCTCTCCAACGTCGACTGCGACGACAAGCGACGCGGGGTAGATGTGGAGGGACCGGAGGTCGAGATCCATGTCCCCCTGCTCTCGAGGTGGACCGCGCGCTTCGGCAGAGCAGCAGCGACCTCGCTCGGGCTGTGGGGCTACCTCCGACCTGGCCTCGCCATGGCGCTCTCCCTGAGCTCGCCGGTCATCGCCTTCTACTCTCTACACGCCGCGCTCATAGCCGCGCTGCTCGCGGCGCTGATCTTCGCGATCGACCTCCGCGCTACCCGGAGGCAGTGGCGCGAGATCTTTGGACAGGCGATCGCGCCGCCTGTGGGGATTGGATCTGAAGAAGAGCGGCCCGCAGGCTTCGCAGAAGACGGCGTGCAAGCGATCCGCGCGATCGTCATGCGAGCGCTGCCGTTCTGGGACTGGGTCACCTACAAGTACACGCTCCGGCAGCTGTACATCCTCAACAGCGCGTGGCGCTGGCTGCGACACCAGCTCCGGAAGCGGCTCCTCAGTCGCGGCCTCGAGCAGGCGCGCAGCTGGGGTCGCCGCTCCCGCCCCTTCTGGGGCGACGTCCCAAGAGAGATCGCAGAGCTCTGCCTCGAGACGTCCCTCTGCTTGGGGATGATCGACGCGAGCAAGAACGACCGCGGACAGCTCATCGGGACCCTCCGCTTTACGGACTGGCTGTGCCCCGCGGCCCTCGCCGACGGGAGAGAGGTCGCAGCGGTCGAGACGCTGGAGGTGCAGCTCGACCTCGAAGCGCGCGCCGCGCTCTCCTGCACCGTCAACGGCGAAGAGCTCGGAGCGACCAGGCACGCGCTCTGCTGGGTGTATGTCGCGCTGTCGGCCTACCAGCACACGATGCTGCACGCGTACGGGAACTGGGCAGCCGACCCTCTCCATGAAGACAAGTATGTCCGTCATGGTGCCCGTTGGACGCTCGCGACGAACGCGGTGGCGCTCTACAGCGGCAACGCCTTCCAGAGCGACCCGCGGAGCTTCCAGCGCGTCGCCAAGCACAACGCAGCGAAGTCCATGTTCCGCCATGGCTACGGCCCCATGATGGACACGATCGCTGAGCACTCACACTACGCGCGCTTCATCCTCGAAGCCCGCCAGGTGTTCATGCAAGTGATGCAGGAGCAAGAGGTCGATGTAGACCTCGAGTCGCTCTTCCTGATGACCGTCGTCCACTCGCTCGACCACCACATGGCGTGCGTCTCTGTCGATCCAGCGGACCTCGTCCCCGAGGACACCGAATATCACCCTGCGGAGACGGTGCGTGTCATCTTCTCTGAGCCGCTCGAGCCCTTCGTCATCAACACGCGCCTGTCCTCCTTCAAGAGCGGATGGCCTCGCGAGCTCTACGAAGCGCTCCGGCCCATCGACCCTGAGCTCGCTCGCTACATAGACATCGGGATCTCGTACTAGCGAAGCGCCAGGACGCCCCGCCCGTCACTCCGCGAAGCGCAGCACCACGCCCTGCGCGTCGCTCGCGACGGACTTGAGCACAGCGGGCTCCGGCGGCGCCTGTTCGGAGGCCTCGATGGTGTCGTCGAACTTGGGGATGTAGGTGCCTGTCGCCAGGTCGACCAGGCACTCCTCCGGCAGCTCCAGGCGGAAGGCTCCATCCTCGTCACTCGTGCCCCTCGTTAACGCGTATCGCGGCAATTGCGCCGTGCCGTTGAGGTAGGCCATGACCTGCACGCCCTCGACCGGCTGCCCCTCCGCGTCCTCGAGCCTCCCGGTCAGGAGCACGAGCTCGCGCAGCCCAAGCACGAGGTCGGTGTCGCCGGCGCGCGCGCCGACGGTGCGGCTGGCCCCGAGGTGTGCGCCTGGGTTGCCCCAGTTGTAAGACGCCATGATGGTGAACAGCTCGACCACGCCCATGTCCTCGGTCACACCGAGCAGCTCGAAGCGCCCGCCCGCGCCAGTCGAGGTGCGGATCCGGGGCTGGTCCTTCCCCCCGACCACTTGGACGAAGACCCCGACGGCTGGCAAGCCGTCGGGAGTGAGGACGACGCCGGTGATGGGGTCGCCGAGATCTAGGGTCAGCTCGAGGCCCTTGACCTCTCCTCCCTCCGGCAGCTCCACGGTCACCTCGTCATTGGCCTCGGGTCGACCGCGGACCGACGCGGTCACCTTGAGCTCCCCCCCCGGCAGGTCGCTGAAGTGGAAGCGACCCTGGGTGTCGGTGCGCGAGTGCCGCACCGCCGTCAGCCAGGTGCCCTTCAGGGCCTCGGCCTCTGGACGGAAGCGACCGAGGTCCTCGTTCGCGCCCCGCAGCTTGATCAGGTGGTCGGGGAGCGGAGCCCCGGTCTGGGACATCAAGATCCCCTCGATACGCCCGCCCGGGTGCAGCACGAGGTCGCCGTAGTCGATCTGCTCCCGGTCTCCCTCGTCGGCGGGGAAGTCGTAGACCCGCGCGCCGTACCCCTCCTTCCGGAGGAAGAGCTGGTGGTCGATCAAGAGGTGCAGGCTGGAGAGCTCGAAGCGTCCGTCCTCCCCCGTGACCGTGGACTCCCAGTCCCGGCGGAACACGCCCTCAACTTTCTTCTCTCCGACGCCGGCGACAGAGACGCCCTCAAGCGGAGCGCCCTCGGTGTCAATGATCCGTCCCGTCGCGGACCGCGCTGGATGGAGCACGAAGTCCAGCTGGGTGTCCTGGGCCAGCTCAGAATCGCTGAGCCTCTTCCCCTCGCTGCCGTAGCCCTCCGCACGGACCCGGGGATCGCCGAGGTCGCGGCGCTTGGCTCCGCCGAGCCCGAACATCTCATACATGCCCTGCGCGTCCGTGAACACAGACCGTTTGAAGGAGGACCCCAAGCCGACCTCAGCGCCGGCAATCGGGCCACCAGACGGGTCACTGACTGTGCCGTAGATTCGGACGCCGGGGTCCACTACCAGCTCCAGCCAAGTCCGCTCGCCCTCGCGTAGATCGATCGTCTTTGACGG
>JAKVCE010000243.1 GCA_022447405.1 Planctomycetota bacterium
GCCTGCCAAAAGGGCAGTCGAATAGGCCCTCAATGGACGCCCCTGCCTCTATGGCAGCCGCGCAATCGACTAGAGACCGTACTCCTTGATCTTGCGATAGAGGGTGCGTTCGCCGATCCCAAGGCCCTTCGCCGTCTTCTCCCGGTTGCCCTCAAAGAGCGCCAAGTTCTGCGAGATCAGCTCGCGCTCGGTCTCCTTCAGGGTCCTACCCGTGAGATCGAAGCCGCCGCTGGTAGGGACCGCGGCATCTCCGTCGAAGACATGGACGGGAACATCGCTCTCTTCGAGGGTTTCACCGCGCGCGAGCAGCACCATGTTCTCGATGGCGTTCCGCAGCTCACGGACATTGCCTGGCCAGGGGTAGCGGACGAGGGCGGCGCGGGCCAAAGCGTCGATCCCGACGACCTCCTTCTCGTGCTCAGACGCGAACTCCCCGATGAAGTGATCGATCAAGAGCGGTATGTCGCCAGAGCGATCCCGGAGAGGAGGAAGATCCACCGAGATCACCTGCAGACGGAACAGGAGGTCCTCGCGGAAGGTCCCGGCCTGCACCATCGCGCGCAGGTCGCGGTTGGTCGCCGCGACGAGGCGCACATCCACCGCCTGTGACTCGTTCCCGCCGACCGGGACGACCTCCCGGTTCTCCAGGACGCGCAGTAGCTTAGCCTGTGTCTCGAGAGGCATGTCCCCCACCTCATCGAGGAAGAGCGTGCCGCCGTCGGCGTACTTGAAGCGCCCCTCCTTGTGAGTGACGGCGCCGGTGAAGGCGCCCTTCACGTGGCCGAAGAGCTCTGACTCAATCAGGCCCTCCGAGAGGGCCGCGCAGTTGACCGCGGCGAAGGGCCGGTCCTTCCGCTCGCTGTTCTGGTGGAGGGCCTGCGCGACGAGCTCCTTGCCCGTGCCGCTCTCACCGAGAATGAGGACGGTCGCGTTGGTGCTCGCGACCTGACCGAGCACGTCAAAGATGCGTTGCATCTGAGGCGAGTGTCCGATGATGTTCTCGAAACCAAAGCGCTTGTCGAGCTGCCTCCGCAGCTCAATGTTCGCCTTGCGGTCCCTGACCGCGGCGACCGCCCGCGGGAGCTTGGTGCGGAGCTCGCCGAGGTTCACCGGCTTCGTTAGGTAGTCCGCTGCCCCGCTCCGCATGGCCTCCACAGCCGTCTCCACCGAGCCGTGCCCAGTAATAAGCAGAACGACGGCGTCTGGCTGCAGCCTGCGCGCCTCCGCCAACACCTCCAGTCCGGTGACGTCATGCATCACCAGATCGGTCAAGACGGCGTCGAAGGACTCCTCTTGGAGGCGCTCCACCGCCTCGGTGCCAGAGGTCGCGATCTTGCAGAAGTGATCATCGAGCTCGAGGCCGTCCGCGAGCGCCTCTGCGTGAGCCTCATCATCGTCCACGATCAAGACCCGGATCATGCGTGTACCGCTCACTCCTCCACCTCCTCTGCGCCTGTGGATGTGATCTCAACGACGAGGGGCAGGACGATGCGAATGCTCGTGCCGCGCCCAGGCTCGCTCAAGATCTCGATGCTCCCCTCATGCTCTTCCACGATGCGCCGAACGGTCGGGAGCCCTAGCCCGGTGCCTTGCTTCTTGTTGGACCAGTAGATGTCGAAGCAACGCTCGAGCGCCTCCTCCTCCATCCCGACGCCCGTGTCCGTCACGGTGACCTCCACGAAGTTGCCTGCTCGCTGCGCCTGCACGATCAGCTCGCCCCCCTCTGGCATCGCCTGCCTAGCGTTCACAAACAAGTTCACGAGAGCCTGCTGAAAGAGTCCCTTGTCGATGAGGACCATGGGCAACGAGGAGGGCATGTCCACGTGGTGCCGGATCCCCTGCAGGGAGTCCTCAGCTTCGACGAAGGAGAGCGTGTCCGTGACGATCTCGCCCAGGTCCATCGGGGCCCTGTTGACCTCGCCACCACGGGCATACCTGAGGAAGTCCTCGAGGATTCCCTCCAGCCTGTTCACCTCGCGTTGCAGCGCGCCCACGCGCTTCAAGGCGCGCGCGGTCCTGGCGCCCCCGTCCTGATCTGCGGTCTTCTTGAACTCTTCCTCGAGGAGGGCGAGGTTGATCGCCATCGTCGAGAGAGGGTTCTTGATCTCGTGCGCCAGGCCACCCGCGATCCGGGCCAACCTTCGCTCGCTGTCTGCCGATGCGGCAGGTCGTTGCTCTTGTCCGTCTTGACTCATGATGGGAGCCTGCCGATGCGGCAGGCTGTGGCTCCCAAAGCGCCTTGGGTCCAGGTCTTTGGCCCGTTAGGCTAGCAGGGAGACGCCTCAGCGCGCACTATGCGAGCCACAGCACCATGCCTGCGACCCTCTTAAACGTCGATGATGGCCCCTCCGGCCCTGAGCTGACCGCCCAAGTCCAGGGCGTGCTGGAGGCTGGCGGACTGGCGCTCCTGCCCACGGAGACCGTCTACGGCATCGCAGCGCGCGCAGACGACGCCGACGCCCTCGCCGCTCTCGCCAACGCCAAGGGCCGCCCCACGGAGCAGCCCTTCACATGGCATGTAGGAGACGACACGTGCTTAGACGCGCTGGGCGCGAGGACAGCCGCCGTGGACAGGCTGGTTCAGCGCTATTGGCCCGGCCCCTTGACCTTGGTCGTGCCAGACCTGAGCGGGCACATGCCCGCGCTCGCCAAGGCTGGACGAGTCGGCGTGAGATACCCCGCGCACCAAACCACCGCGTCTATCCTGAAGGCCCTCCCCTTCCCCGTCGCCATGACCAGCGCGAACCTCCATGGAGAGGAGCCGGTGAAGGATCTCGACCAGCTCGCACCGCAAGTGCGCGAGAAGCTCGCCCTCATCATCGAAGGTGGGCCGCCCAGCCTGGGTGAGTCCTCCACCGTACTGCGCATCGGCCGCGCTGCGGGAGAGGAGCGCCCCGCCTTCGAGCTCCTTCGCGAGGGCCTGCACGACCTCGAGACCTTGAAGCGCGCCGCTGGGCTGCGCCTGCTCTTCGTCTGCACCGGCAACACCTGCCGCAGCCCGATGGCAGAGGCCCTCGCGCGGAGAGCGATCACGCGGGCGCTCTCCTGCGAGGACGAGGACCTCAGCGCACTTGGATACGAGGTCTCCTCTGCTGGCGTGTACGGGTTCGGCGGCGGACCAGCCAGCCGACACTCCATCGACCAGATGGCGGCACGTGACATCGACATCACAGCGCACGCTGCCAGCGGCGCGGACGCTGAAGCCCTGAGCAACGCAGACGAGATCTACTGCCTCACCACCGGTCACTTGAGAGCGGTGCAGGAGCTCCTGCCGCCCGAAGCCAGCGCCTCAGCATCCCTCCTCGACCCCGCGGGGATGGACATCCCGGACCCGATCGGCGGCTCGAGTCGCGACTACGAACGCTGCGCAGACCTGATCGCCGGCTGCATCGATGAGCGCCTCAGCGCCTGGGTCTAGCCGACTCAGGCGAGTTCTGCGCCCGCCTCGTTCCTCGCAAGGATCTCCCAGGCCTCACCAGGAGAGGTCGCGCCAGCGAGCGCAGCTCGCACGGGCTCTTTAGAGAGCGCACGCGCCACGTCAGCGAGGGTCCTGATGTGCAGAAGCTTCTGATCCCTGGGGATCACGAGCACCACAACCAGGCGCGTCGAGCCCCCGTCGATCGAGTCAAAGGGCAGCCCCTCCTCACCTCCGACAATGCCCATGCAAGCCGCGATCTCATTGAGTCCATCCACCGCCCCATGGGGGATGGCGATGCCGTGCTCCATACCCGTGGACATGGACTCCTCCCGAGCAAGGACGGCCTCTCGGGCTGCCTCTGCTGCGTCCAGAGGGATCCGCCCGCTCTCGCAGAGGTGATCCAGCATCTGGCCGATGGCCTCCCACTTGTCCCCAGGGCGGAAGTCCACCAAGAGGTCTTGGGCGGTGAAGAGCTTTGTGAGCTGCATGTCAGTCGAGAGGATAACTCCAGGCCGCGTTCAGATGATAGGCGGACACCTCAAGCTGCATTCTTGAAGCCAAAAACGCGCCCTATGAGCACCGCGACCAAGCCAACGAGCCCAGAGAAGAGCGCGCCCATCTTTGCCTGCCCCAAGAGGTCAGCGTCTGTCGGAAAG
>JAKVCE010000244.1 GCA_022447405.1 Planctomycetota bacterium
GCGACGGATTCCGTCGACGACGTCCTCGGTGGGCTCGTACTCGATCAAGTGCACGCCGTCGAAGGGGATGGCCTCAAGGAGCGCGCCCCAGTCCATGTCGTCGTCACCGATCGCGACCGCGCGCCAGCCCTCGCCGTCGCGGGCCCAGTCCTTCATGTGGCAGTAGTTGATGCGCTCCGCGATCACGTTCAACCCATAGGAGTTGTCCGCCGGCCTGGCCGCCTTGAGGTTGCCCGCGTCGAGGTTGAAGCCGACGGCAGGCGGGAGCTCTCGCACCAGCCGCGCCAGGGCCTCGGGGTCGGTGGTGACGGTCTCAGCGTGGCCGAGGGAGCCGTCGGGCAAGGGGCTGATGGCGCCGTGAGTCTCGATGGCGATCTCCATACCGAGAGAAGAGCAGAGAGACTCCGCGACGCCGAAGGCGTCGAGCATGCGCTCCCAGCGAGCGTCGTCCATAGAGTCCAAGGGCGTGAAGCCACAGAACAGGCGCACGTGGGTCGCGCCGCAATCAGCTGCGATGCGCGATTGCCGTAGGGCCTTCTCCAGCTCCCCGTTGTGCGCCGCCTCGTCGCCAAGGGTGAAGTCGTTCTCGATGCAGCAGAAGGGCGCGCGCACGCCGTACTGTTCGGTCAGCGCTAGGAAGCCCGCGACCTCTGCGGCGTCTGGGTCCTCCGAGAGGCGCCCCGGTTTGCCGCCTCCGACCCCGAACTCAAGCGTCTGGAAGCCGAGCTCCGCCGCTATGCGGAAGTGCTCTTCCATGGGGAGCTCGCGGAAGCCCCACTCGCCGCACCCGACCTTGAGCGCGCCCATCAGATGGAGGCCATGCGGCCGCCGTCCACGGCGATCGACTGCCCGGAGATGTAGGCGCCCTCGTCGCTCGCTAGGAAGGCTGCCGTTGAGGCCATCTCTGCCGGGTCTGCGAGTCGACGCGCGGGGATGGCATCGAGCCAGGAGGCCTGGATCTCGTCCGCGGGGACCCCGGAGGCGTCGGCCTTGGCGTTCTTCAGCTCGGTCAGCCGCTCCGTGTCTGTGTATCCGGGGAGGATGTTGTTGATGGTGATCTCGGGCGGCAGCTCCTTGGAGACGGACTTCGACCAAGAGGCCATGGCTCCGCGGGTGGTGTTGCTCACGCCCAGCCCAGCGATGGGCTCGCGCACGGAGGTCGAGATGATGTTGATCACGCGGCCATAGCCGGACTCTCTCATACCGGCTAGCAGGGCTCGGAGGAGCATGTGGCTCGCCATGACGTGTCGGCGGAAGGCCTTGCCGAACTCGTAGGGGTCCACCTCGAGGATGGAGCCGTGCGGCGGACCGCCGGTGTTGTTCACGAGGATGGTCGCAGCGGGGAGCTCGAGGGCTGCGAGTCCGTCGAGGTCATCGAGGTCCTGTACGAGGACGCCGTCGTAGCCCATGCCTTCGAGGCGCTCACGGGAGCGCGCGAGCCCGTAGACCAGTGCGCCCTCCTCTCGGAAGCGCTTCGCGATCGCGGCGCCGATCCCCATGCTGGCCCCGCAGACGAGGGCCACGCGTCCGTCTAGTCTTCCCATGTTCGCTTTCTCCTCTTTCGCATCAGTCCAGGGTCAGTCCTTGTAGCCGCGGAAGCGGTTGAGGCGTCCCGCGCGGCGCTCGAACTCTGCGAGCGCGTCGGCCGGTAGCGCCTCTCGCCAGCGCTCATCGAGCCGGATCTCTCTCTTCTCCGCGCCCTTGAAGGTCGGACTCCCACCGATGTCGTGACGGACGTCGGGGAGCTGTCCGAGGTCGGTGGTCTCGACGGGGACACCGTATGGCTTGAGGAGGCGCTCGAGCTCAGCTCTCGGGTCCTGGCAGAGGTCCTCGTATCTCAGCTCGGTGGCCTTGTCGAGCCCGACGCCGCGGCGAGCGGTCTCGATCAGGCGCTGCATCCACACGTAGCCCTGGATGGCGTCGCTGGCGCTCTTGCCGGTGCGTCGCATCTTGGACCACAGGATGCCGCGTCCGTCACGGTGCAAGAAGACGGGGGCCACGTGCTCGGGGTAGGAGGCGTGCATGTGGAGGAAGTGGTCAGGCTCCTTTGAGTTGTCGATGAGGAGCTCCGCGCCGGTCTTGGCGGCGACGGCCTCGTAGAGACGGAAGCACTCCTGTGCGACGGCGTGCGCCTTCGCTCTGAAGAGCGAGCCGGCCGGGATGAGCCCGCCGCGGATCGCGGCCGCCTCTCGGAGGAGCAGGGCGCGCCAAGTCGCGCCTCCGGGGACTCGCTCCGTCGTCCGGGCTTCGGCCGGTGTCTCTCCGCATACATCGCACCAAAACTCGCACTCACCGAGGGGCGCGCCGCAGGCGCAGGGCTCGCTCGCTCGGGAGAGCGCGCCTAGGCGCCGCAGCTCACCGAGCGCGTGCACGCCCGGCTGCAGCGAGAGCAGGTGCTGGAGCAGGGTCGAGCCCGAGCGTGAGTCGCCGACGAGGTAGAGGATCCGCACGAGTTCATCCTAAGCCGCAGAGATCTCGAAGCGAGGGAAGACCTCGTCTGGTTGTACACTTCCCATATCAGGATGAAGACACATCAAAAGATCGCTGTGGCTGTCTTGGCGTGCCTCTCGGCGCTGGGTCCGCTCACGAGCTGTGGGAGCGGTTCGGAGGAGGTCGCGGCTCCGCTTCGCCTCAAGGGGCTCACTGAGCGTGGCCTCTTCGGCGTTGGAGTCGAGGTCGAGGGGGGTGAGATCCCGCTGAACGCGCCGTTCGAGCTCAGGATCGATCTGAAGAGCGGATCAAACCTGACCCAGCCGCTCCCCGGGAGGACCTTGCTCGTGGAGGGGTGGATGCCTGGGCACGGCCACGGGATGCTGCGGCAGTCTGAGGTGGATGACCTCGGTGATGGGAACTACAGGGTCCGCGGGATGCTCTTTCATATGCCGGGGACATGGGAGCTGCGGATCAAGGTGATCGAGACTCGCCTCGAGGAGGAGTTCCGGGTCGTGGAAGACGACCAGGTCTCTTTCGAGGTCAAGCTGTGAGGCTCGCAGGCTTGGCGCTCGCGCTCGTCGCCGCTGGCTGTGGCGAGGACGCGGAGCGCGCGGCCGCTGCACGTGATGCGCTCCCGGCTGAGGTGCTCGCAGGGGTCTTGCGCGCTTCGCCCTTGCCATCGCTCCCTCTCGATCCGACGAACGCCTTCGCCGATGACGCGAGGGCTGCGAGCTTTGGGCGTGCGCTCTTCTATGACGAGCGCTTCTCCGCTAACAGTGAGGTCTCCTGCGCGACCTGTCATGACCCTGATTTGGACTGGGGTGACGGCGCGACCACCGCGACGGGCTTGTCCTCCTTCGAGATCCACACGCCCAGCCTGTGGAACGTCGCGCACAACCGCTGGTACTTCTGGGATGGCCGCGCAGACACGCTCTGGTCTCAGGCGGTCGCGCCGTGGGAACACCCAGACGAGATGGGCGGTGACCGCGTCTCCTTCGTGCACCTCCTGCACGCTGACCAGGAGCTCGGCGCGCTCTACACAGAACTCTTCGGGCCCCTGCCCGACGTGAGCGGTTGGCCTGCCTCAGCGAAGCCGGTAGGGGGCGGGGAGCCCGGCTCTCTGCAAGGGGCCTGGGAGGAGATGGCGCCAGAGTCCCAAGCTGCGGCGACTCGAGTGATCGTGAACCTCGCCAAGTCAGTGGCCGCGTTCGAACGGCTCATGCTCACCACTGAGACGGCCTTCGATCGCTACGTCCGGGGCTTGCGAGACGGCGCTGAAGAAGACCTCGCTGCCCTCGGGGCGGAGGAGCTCCGCGGCATGGAGCTCTTCTTTGGTGAGGCCCGCTGCCACCTCTGTCACCACGGGCCGCTCTTCACCGACCTCGAATTTCACGACGTCCGGTTGCCATACGCGGTGAACGAAGCGGGTGAGGACGTGCGGGAGATGGGGCGCTGGGATGGCATCGATGCTGTCCTGAAGGACCCGCTCAACAGCGAGGGGTCCTACAGCGACTCGCCCACGCTCCTGGCCGGGGAGGGCCCCGCGGTCAGCGGGAGCGCGCGCGGACACCTCGAGTACCTGCTGCGCAGCCCGCACACCAAGGGGGAGTTCA
>JAKVCE010000245.1 GCA_022447405.1 Planctomycetota bacterium
CGCGGGCTATCCGCACCTCACGGTGCCGATGGGCGCGGTCGAGGGACTGCCGATCGGGCTGTCGATCATCGGGCCGAAGTGGAGCGACGCCGATGTGCTGGCTGCGGGCTATGCCTATGAGCAGGTCAGCCGCAAGCGGGTGACGCCGACGGCGCCGCCGCGACCCTCGACGGGCTCAAGGAGCCTGACGCCTCTGACGCTCGCGTCGCGGAACTCCGGGCCAAGCTCTCCCTCGCGGGCGGCAAGGACCTCGCCGCTGCGCAGGCCGCGGTCGACGCGAACCCCGAAGACGCCAGCGCCCAGCTCGAGCTCGGCAAGGCGCTCGTCGCCGCCGGAGAGGTCGAGCGTGGGCTGGAGACCATCTGGATGGTGGCCCGGGTCGACCTCAACTACGACGACGGCGCGCCGCAGAAGGCCCTCGTGGAGGTCTTCCAGGCCATCGGCCACGACGACCCGCGGGTCCTCTCCTATCAGCAGCGCCTCAGCGTGCTGCTCTGCTCCTAAGACGAGGCGGGGGAGTGTCTGGCCCGAAGCTCATCTCGCCCAGGGCGTGCAAGTGGATGCTGAACTGGTTCCCGCCGCTCCTCTTCCAGCGCATCAGGATCGAAGAGGTCTCCGAGGACTTTCAATACTGCCGGATCCGCGTCAAAAAGAGCTGGCTCACGCGCAACCTCCACGGCGCCATCTTCGGCGGGACGATCTTCTCCGGCGCTGACCCCGCCTTCGGGATCATGTACTGGCAGGTCTTCGCCCGCCGCGGTGAGCAGGTCCAGGCCTGGATCAAGTCCGCGAAGGTCCAGTTCCAGAAGCCCGCGTGGTCCTCCCTCGTCTACGAGTACCGCATCACCGAGGAGGACGTGGAGGCGATGTCCCGCGACCTCGACGCGAACGGTAAGGCCGTGCGCGACCACGTCCTCGAGGCGAAGGATGAGTCAGGCGAGGTCTGCGCCACGGTCACCATCGAGACCTACATCCGCCGCCTGCGCGAAGGACAGAAGGAAGCCAGCGGCTACTAGCGCCTAGTGGTGCGGCTGGCACTCGAGGCCGAGGGCGCGGACGCGCTCAGCCAGGGACTCGAGCCACTCCAGAGGCAGCCGCTCCAGGCTCGAGGCCTCGGGCTGGTGTGACTCACGGGCGAGCCCATAGAGGAGGACGCCCAAGAGGGGGAGCTCTTCGTCCTGGGCGCGCGCCAAGAGGTCGAGGTAGGCCTGGAGCTCGTCTTCGGAGGGCGGCACGCCGTCGCGGGCGAACATGCAGGTCTGGATCCAAGTGGGGATGCGCGTCGCTGTCGCCACCAGGTTCTTCCAGGTGGCGTCGACCCCGCCCGGCCAGTCGTTCACTTCGCGGATGCCCTCGTCGGTGGCGCGGTCCAGCTTGAACCAGGCGACGCCGTTGTTCGCGGCCAAGACCTCCAGGCCGCGCTGCACCCGCGCGCTCGATGCGAGGGACCCGTTCGTGATGAGGACCAGCGGGACCTCCAAGCCGAAGGAGTCCGCGGCGTGGGCCACGGTCGTCACGATCTCGTCGAAGGGCTCCGCGCTCGTCGGCTCACCGTTCCCGCTGAAGGCGATGTCGCGGATCACACGGGAGCCTTCCGGCACGCACTCTTCCATCCAAGCGCCCTGGGTCGCGACCTCGAGGAAGGCGGTGAGCTCCGACTCGAGGAGGTTGAGGTCGATGGGGGGCGCTGAGCCCCGGGTGAGCTCCGGCACCTGGCAGTAGATGCAGCGGTAGTTGCAGGCGTTGTTCGGGTTCAGGTTGATCCCGATGCTCACGCCCTGGGCGCGCCGGCTGACCACGGGGTAGACGTGGACGAGGCCCGCGAGGTCGCGGTCGTGGTTGGAGATGGAGAGCCTCACAGACAAGGATCCTATCCCGCGTTAGACTCCGCGCCCATGACGCAGGGAGAACACAAGTACGTCCTCGGGAGGGACGAGGAGGAGACTGACCGCTTAGCGGCACAGCAGGCCCTCTGGGGTCCGGTCACCGAGGCCTTCCTGGATCGGCTCGAGCTGCCGGAAGGCGCCCGCGTGGCGGAGCTCGGCTGCGGTCCGGGGCTCGTCCTCCCGGCGCTCAGGGATCGCGCTGGCACTACAGGCAGCGTCCTCGCCATCGACGGCTCCGCCGATTGGCTGGTGGGCATCGACGCCAAGATCGAGGCGGAGGGCTGGGACAACGTCACGACCCTGCACGCCGACCTCAGGGAGCTCGACCTGGAGGAGGGCGCCTATGACCTGCTCTTCTCGCGCTGGGTCTTCTCCTTCCTCCCCGATCCGGAGGCCATCATCGCCAGGCTCTCCAAGGCGCTCGCGCCTGGCGGCTACCTCGCCATCCAGGACTACAACCACCACGGGGTGTCTGCGTATCCGCACTCCGACGGCTTCTGGGCTGTCATCCAGGCCACGCGGAACATGTACACGAGCGAGGGCGGCGACGCCTTCGTCGCGGGGCGCATCCCGCCGGCGCTCGCCGCGGCTGGCCTTGAGCTCGCGGACGTCACCCCGAACGTCCTCGCCGGCGGTCCAGGCAGCGCCGTCTTCCAGTGGGGGCACGACTTCTTCAACTCCGACAGCCAGCTCGACAACATGCAGGCTTGCGGCGGGCTCACGGATGAGGACCGCGCGCTCTTCAAGGAGGAGTGGCCCAAGCTCTGCGCGACGCCGGGCGCGATGTTCTACTCGCCCTTCTTGCTCGACGCAGCGGGCAGGAAGCCCGTGGGCTAGGCGAGGAGCGCCGCTGTGTGCGACGCGACGGAGGCAGCGAGACCCTCGAGGTCGTAGCCGCCCTCGAGGAGCGAGATCACCTTGCCGTCGCAGGTCTTGTCCGCGAGGTCGCGGAGGAGGCGCGTCAGCTCGCCGTAGCCCTCGGTCGTGACCTTCATCCCCCCGAGGGGATCGCGCTCGTGCGCGTCGAAGCCAGCTGAGAGGATCAAGGCGTCCGGGGCGAAGGCTTCGACAGCGGGCAGGACCAGGTCTTCGAGGGTCGCTAGGTAGACGGCGTCGTCGGCGCCTGCGGAGAGGGGCACGTTGAGGGTGGCTCCCTCGCCATCGCCTAAGCCGCGCTCGGTCGCCGCGCCGGTGCCGGGGTAGAGCGGCCACTGGTGGATGCTCGCGAAGAAGACCGTCGGGTCCTCCTCCAAGAGGTGCTGGGTCCCGTTGCCGTGGTGCACGTCGAAGTCGATGATCGCGACCCGCTCGAGGCCGTGGGTCTCTTGCAGGTGCTTCGCCGCGATGGCGGCGTGGTTGATGAGGCAGAAGCCCATGGCGGTGGTGGCTTCGGCGTGGTGCCCAGGCGGGCGGACGAGGCAGAGGGCGTTCTGCCACTCACCGGCGACGACCTTGTCAGCCGAGAGGAGGGCGGCGCCAGAGGAGACGAGGGCGGCCTCCCAAGAGGAGGTAGAGATCCCCATGTCAGGCTCGTTCACCGAGCGCGCGCCTGAGGCGATGATCCGCTCCAGCTCTTCGAGGTGCTCCCTCGGGTGGAGGCGGGTGATGGCCTCGATCGGGGCGGCCTCGGGGAGGACGGACTCGACATCGGCCATGAGGCCGGACTCCTCTAGGCGCTCGAGCGCTGCTGAGACTCGCTCGGGGCGCTCGGGGTGACCCCGGCCGGTGTCGTGATCGAGGCAGACGGGCGCCGTGACGAGGCCTGTCGCCACGCTCTAGTCCTCGTCCGCGCCGAAGGTCTTGCCGTACTTGGAGTGGGCCGCCATCTCCCGGAAGTCCGGGTCGTCGGCGAGCTCAGCGAGCTGGCGGCGGCTGATCGGGGCGCGCTGGAGCCACTGCTGGGCGTCCTTGTACTTCTTCTCCTGCGCGTAGCAGCGAGCGAGGCCGAGGTACACGTCGCGCTGGCGGCGCGTGTCGATGCGGCCGAGCTTCATAGCCTGCTCGTAGTGCTTGATGGCGTCTCGATACTCCTCGATGCGGTATTCAATCGTCGCGATGTCGATCCAAGCGTCTGCCCACCGCCCACTACGAGCGAGCGC
>JAKVCE010000246.1 GCA_022447405.1 Planctomycetota bacterium
TTCGAGGGCGGCGATGGCGGGGATGCAATCCAGCCCAGCCTCCTGATCTGCGAAGGCCAGCATCACGGCGTCTCCGATCCCCAGCCACTCGCTCTCCTCTACCGCGTCCGCCGGAGGCGGGAAGAGGATCATCGTGTACTGCGTGGGCTCCAAGAGCATGTCGATCTTGGTGGAGAGCTCTGTCGCTGCGTTCTGCTCTGCCTGCTGCTCAAGGGCCGGGAGCTCCTCAAGCCCCATCCAGAGGTCCCTCAGCTCTGCGGAATTCTCGAGCAGGACCAAGACACCAGAGCGCGGATCCTCAGCGAAGATCTCGGTCAGCCCCTGCGAGCCCATGAGCGGCAAGCTCTCCCGGGCGAAGTCCATAACGCCCGTGAGCCGGGTGAAGTCGCGGATGTTTGAGGCGAGCTCAAGAGACTGGGTTTGGACTAGGTCGCGCTGGCTCGCCTCAACAGAAAGCCCCTCGTCGGCCTTCTCAAAGAGCTTCCCTAGGCCACCTTCCAAGTCGTTGTAGCTGTAACGGTCGCTCTTGCGCTTGTCGTCTAGGCGCAAGCCCATCGCGGTCACGACACCGTCGTTCTGGATGCGGAAGCACTCATAAGTGCGCGCCTCCTCAGGCCGGAAGAGGCAGTCGAGCATCCAAGCCGTGGGCCCAATGCGCTCACCATTCTCCGCGGTGACGGTGCGCTTGCCGTTCATCCGCAAGAGCTGGAAGCCGGCATAGGTGCTGAGAGGCTTCACCCTGCCCCCGTGCTGTACGGGCAAGGTCGCCGCGAGCTCGAGGGTCTCTTCGGTCCAGGCGAAGGACTCTGCCTCACCCTGAGCCAGCGCCGGGGTGGAGAGCGCGGAGCTCAGCGCCAGGAGGATCACGAGGAGCCTCTTCATGCTCCCGCCTCCTCCGCGCGCTTCCTGTTCTGCGCACGCACATACTTGAGCAGCTTCTCGGTGAACGCGATGAGGAGTCCGATGCCGATGATGATGCATGAGTAGAGGGGCCAGTGATCCGAGGGGTTCCTGACGACGGAGAAGACGCTGAAGAGCCGCTCACCCGGGCGCGCGTTGGACGGT
Source organism: Planctomycetota bacterium (assembly GCA_022447405.1). Taxonomy (GTDB): domain Bacteria; phylum Planctomycetota; class UBA1135; order UBA1135; genus JAKVCE01. Next base: position 1,066 of record JAKVCE010000246.1, read on the forward strand.
CCCCAGCTGGATTGGAAGAGCACGAGGCCCTCATCACGGAGGGGCTCATTCATTCGGATCAGGATCGGCAGCGCCTCCCCACCCTTCCCTTGCGTGACCTCACTCGAGAACTCGCTGGGGATGTCGGTCCCTGGGTGCTCCAGCTTGGTGAACTCATCCAGGTGGATGCTGAAGGGCATGCGATAGCGCTTATGACGCAGCAGCACACCCCAGCGCCGCTCCCCGACCTCTACGACCCAGGGGCGCTCCGAGAGCCCCCATAGGATCGCCGTCTGCTCTCCGCCCGCTGCGCTCCGCGCTGTCGCATAGACCCCGGCGATGTTGCCCTCGGCCTCCTGCTCACGCTCTAGCTCCAAGAGCCGCCAATCCCCTGCGAGGGGCAGCGGCGAGTCCTCGCGGGTCGGGCGGGCGTTCTCCCGGAAGTGCCGCAGCTCTAGCTCGAAGGGCACGAGGTCATGACTGATCCTCACGCTGCCATCCTCTGCGAGGCGCAGCTGCTCATCCGAGATGAGGAACTCATTCACCTCTCCTGCGCTGTCGGCGTCAAAGACGGCGACCTCCCAGAGGTAGTAGCTCACGTACTCGTCTGACTCCTCTCCCTCATAAAGGCGCAGGTAGCCATCGTCCGATGCGGTGAGCTTCACGAGACCCGCTGCGAACATGACGATCATCCCTATATGGACGATGATCACGCCGGCGGTGGCCCGGCTCTTTCGAATCCGGATCAATCCCCCTGCGATGAGGTTCCAGGAGAGCAAGCCCATGCAGAGCACTCCACCTGGCAGCGGGATGGGGACCCCTGAGAGCTCGTGCACGAGGAACCAGGACTCGAAGTACTTCTTCTGCACGGCGTAGAGCCCGTGCTCCACCTGCTCCAAGGTCCCAAAGAGGGTCAGGAGGAAGAGGAAGATGAGCAGCACGCAGGCCGTGCCGTAGGAGACCGAGAGGTCCCAGATCTTCTTGCCGAGCTGCTTCAATGTCCGCCGTCCTCTAGGTGCATGGACGCGACGAAGGCGGTGAAGCGCTCGCGCTCCGCCAGGACCTCAGCGCTGGGGCCGAGCATCTTCACGAAGATCGCCCTGTCCTCAAGGATGCAGGCGATCCCATACATAGTCGTGTCAGGGATCGGACCAGAGGCACCCATCCCTGTGTACTCGCCAGTCGCTTCAAGCAGAGGCGAAGGGACTCCCATGACTTCAACCTTAGGCAGGGCTGCCACCTCGTCAGGCGTGGGAGGCGTGAGCCCGAGCTGCCCGACCCAGCGCTGGATGTTGGGCACGACGCCACCCCCATCTCCACCGAGCACCGTTAGGTAGCACTCGACGCCGCCCCGGCGGAAGGTCACGAGCCGCATCCCGCCTCCGGGCTCCGTCGTCCACTCAGCGGGGACGTCCCAACCGATCCCGCCTGCCGCCCCGTGCGAAGAGGAGGGGCTCGGGCTGGGGCCTGCCTCCTGCTCGCGCATGGTGATCGAGGCGCAGAAGGCGTCGAAGGCCTCCGCCTCAAGAGAGACGACCTCGGCAGGTCCGGTGAACTTCACGAAGATGGTGAAGCGATCTGAGCCCAGGATCGCGCCCCGGAGCCCCCAGCCCTCCTTGGCCTCTGTGCCCATGCCACGGAAGGCGCCCTCGAGTTCCACGAGGTAAGCGTCGGTCCCAAGGAGGGGAACCCGCGGCAGCAGAGCGACCTCCTCTGCGCTGATCTCAGCCAGGCCGATCTGCTCACGCCAACGGTTCACATTTCCGACGACGCCTCCGCCGGTGCCGGGGAGGATCGTCAGGTAGCACTCTGCCTCTGCCCCGACGCTGAAGTTCGCGAGGCGCATGGAGGTGGACGGGAGTTCCTCCCAGCCTGGCGGGCTCATCCAAACCAGCGGTGACTCATTCGCATTCGACTTCGGCGCCGGCTGCGCTGACTTCGCGCCAAAGCGCTGGCTATCTGAGATCGAGAGGACAGGCTCAGCGAGGGGGGGCGCCAGCCGCCGCTCCGCGTAGGACACGTCCCGCGCAGGCTCGGCGCAGGCGCTCATGAGGAGCACCCCAAGGATGACCCAGCCCCTGCCTACCATCGCCGCTCCAAGACATAGTCTCCGATTTGGACAAGGGCGTCGCGCGCGTCGCTCGGGGGCAGCTCCTTGATTCGCGCAGAGGCGCTGTCCACGAGCTCACGCGCGCGCGCCATGGCGAACTCAACACCCCGACCCACATCGCAGACGTCGTGTAAACGCACCGCTCGCTTGTCCAAGCCGGGCTTCGTGTACACGTCTCGAATGGCGCTGCGGGTGGCCTCGTCAGCGTCCCAGTAGGCGCACAGGATGGGCAGCGTGACCTTCCCGTCCTCAGCGTCGGTCCCGACGCTCTTACCTACCTTCTCCGGGTCTCCTTCGAGGTCCAAGCAGTCGTCAACGATCTGGAAGGCCAGGCCCACAGCCCAGCCGAACGCGGCCATGTCGTCCCCGTAGCGGTCCCGCTCCTCTGAGAATCCAGGAGCCGGATACCGCGCGCCTAGCTCGCACGCCGCCGAGATGAGGCAGGCCGTCTTAGCACCTGCGATCCGCTCGTAGTCCTCTTGTTGCAGGTCAAAGTGATATCGCATGGTGCTCTGCTCGATCTCACCGACGCAGATCTTCCGCGAGGTGTCCGAGAGCACCTGGCTGCAATAGGAGTTCTTCAAGTTGAGCGAGAGGCCGAAGGCGCGCGTATACAAAAAGTCACCGAGAAGGACCGCGACTTGGTTGTCCCAGCGCTGGTTGACGCAGGCCACACGACGCCTAACTTCTGCACCATCCAAGACGTCGTCATGGACCAGCGTCGCGAGGTGGATCATCTCCACCACCGCGGCCATGGTCGGGTGCTCTTCGCTGGTGGCGCCTGTGGCCTCTCCAGCGAGGAGCAAGAGCGCACCGCGCATC
>JAKVCE010000247.1 GCA_022447405.1 Planctomycetota bacterium
CCGCCGCCATCGCTTCGGCGCGCCGCTCCGCCGCCATCGCCTCCGCCGCCATCAGCTGGGACTCCCGCCTCTCCGCCTCCCTCCTCCCCACCTCCCTTCTCGCCGCGTGCGCCTCTATGAGCAGCGATGCCTCAGCCTCGCCCTCATGCTCACCCTCGTGGTCACCGTGACCGCCATGGTCACCGTGATCGTGGGCGGCCATCTCGCTGAAGAGGCCCACAGAGAAGCGGAACGCGGTGTCGTCGCCGATCGGGCTCCAGTGGTCGTACTGGACGCCAGTGCCGGGAAGCTCAAAGCCCAGGTACTCTTTCAGCACCGCGGGACGATCCGGAACATCCAAGTCGTGGACGTGGATCTGCATCTGCTTACCGAAGTCCACGAAGAACTTGCCCGCGCGCAGGGCCGAGCGGTCGGCGAGTCCGGTGTAGTAGAGCGCTGACTCGGTGAGAGCGACCTCTTCAGAGTTCGTCTCGAGCGCGAAGCCTCCCCACCAGTTCGGCGAGAGGGGGCCCTGCATGGTGATCTCAGCGAGGTTCAGGCTGGCGTCAAAGCCGCTCTCGTCGTCGCTGTCCATGTAGGTCAGGGCAGAGTCAAACGCCATGCCGATGGCCGGGTTGAAAGAGTTGGTGAAGCGGGAGGTCTGCCCCCAGTAGATGCGGGGCATCGCGGGGCTGTCGAGCAGACCCACGGGAGCGTCCTGGTCCGAGGGAGCGTCCTGGGCGTTCGCCTGAGGAGCCCCGATGGCCGAGGCCAAGACGAGGAGGCAGAGAGAGGGAGTGATATTTGAGATAGCTTTCATGTCTCGAAAAATTTTGGGTCGGCGCCGTTCGACGCCTGAAAAAAGAAGTGAAAGGTGATTCGCGCGGCTGCGCTCCCGCCGGGTGGGTACAGGGGAACGCGCTCTTCCCTTCTGGACGGCGCTGTGTCGAATGTTCAGCCCGCGCAGCGCCACACAAGCGTCAGCCGGAGCTGACGTCGTGGGCAACGCTCGCGCGAGCGACCCGACAAGGGCACGCCCAGACCTGTCTCGATGCTCAAGGGCTTAGACCGCCTCAGGCGGCCCCAGTCGCGACAGGAGAGCTCTCGCTAAATGCGAGGATCACGCGACAGCAGGAGGGCCCCGCGGACTCGGTGAGCCGAGGTGGGCCTCTCTGTGGACCTGGTGGTCCAGGGCGAGGCTCGCATGAGCCCCACCGGGGATAACAGCGCCAGAGAATTCAACGGCGGGTGTCTGGCCTCCGCTCTGCATGCAGTGCACGCAGCTCTCTTCGCTGTGACTGTTGGATGTGACCGCGACCTGCGTGGGCTCTTCTCCGGAAGGAGCGGCCTGCGCCAGCTCTGCGCCATGAGCGTGGTCGTGACCATGATGGCCTTCGTGATGGGAGTGACAGCCCCCTTCCAAGCCGTGCAGGACGACGTGCGCCGGCCCCGTGAAGAGCAAGCACAGAGAGAGCACCGCCAAGCACGCATACCCCCAGAGGGAGCTCGCGCGCGCCGCTTCGAAGCGGGGATGTCTCCTCGTCCCGGTCATGGCGGAAATGTAAGGGCCACGAGGTCCCCCTGCAAGTAAGGGTCTCCTTACAAGGCCTTAAATACGCATAACTCGACCTGGAGTCATCCCCAGGGGAGACTGAAGGTCTTCACCGTGCTCATGGTCTTCATGGCCTCAATGACGCCTTCTTTGATCCCGAGCCCGGAGTCTTTCACGCCACCGAAGGGCGAGCACTCGATGCGGAACCCCGGGACCTGGTTCACGTTGACCGTCCCTGTTCGGAGCTCCCGAACGCATCTCATCGCAGATCCGATGTCTTCAGTCACGACGCCGGAGGAGAGACCGTAAGCGGTGGAGTTCGCGAGCTCGATCGCGTCGTCCAGGTCCTTGATCCGCAGGATCGGCGCGAGCGGCCCGAAGGACTCCTCCACAACCATCGGCGCGTCCCGCGGGACGTCCGTGATCACGGTCGGCGGGATCTGCGCGCCAGAGCGCTCTCCGCCCGCGAGGATCTTCGCCCCGCGGCTCACCGCGTCCGTGTAAGCCTCCTCCAAGCGGATCGCGGCGGCCTCGTCGATGACGGTGCCGATGCGCGTCGCCGGGTCAGCGGGGTCACCCGCCGGATAGTTGGCGGTCTTAGCGACGAGGCGCTCGGTGAACTCCTCCTCCACGTCCTCGTGAACGAGGAGGCGCTTCACCGCCGTGCAGCGCTGGCCGGAGTTCCTGTAGCAGCCCTCGGCGGCGAGGTTCACGGCGAGCTCCATGTCGCAGTCCGCGAGGATGATGAGAGGCGAGTTCCCGCCGAGCTCCAGACAGAGCTTCTTGTAGCCAGCGGTCTTCGCGATCGTCTTGCCGATGGCCGCGCTCCCCGTGAAGCTCACGAGCTCGACGCGGCTGTCGGAGATGAGCGGCGTCACGAAATTGTCGATGGGCCCGACGACGCAGGAGAGCATCCATCCGGGGAGGCCCGCCTCGTACAGGAGCTCAGTGAACTTCGTCGCCACGAGCGGCGTCTTCTCTGAGGGCTTCAAGATGGCCGCCGTCCCCGCCGCGATGGCCGGCGCGATCTTGTGCGCGACCTGGTTCAGCGGGTGGTTGAAGGGCGTGATGGCCGCCATCAGGGGCAGCGGGTCACGGACCGTGAAGATCTTGCGCTGCGGGCCGCTCGGGGAGATGTCGCAGGAGAAGATCTGCCCGTCATCCTTCAGGCACTCCATGGCGGCGAAGCGCAGGACGTCCTGGGTGCGCCCGACCTCGTAGCGCGTCTCAAAGACGCAGAGCCCCGCCTCGCGGCACAAGAGCTCGACGTACTCCTCGGTGCGCTCACCCAAGAGCTCGCTGGCGCGCGTCAGGACCTCGTGGCGCTGGTAGCGCGTGAGGGGCTCACCCGCATTGAGCCCAGCTTGAATCGCGGCCTCGAGGTGATCGGGTCCGAGCATGGGCACGGTCCCAGCGAGGGAGCCATCCCAAGGGTTCATCACCTCCAAGCGATCAGGGGAGTCAACGGGCTCACCGTTGATGAACGCGGGGAGCTCGAGCGCAGCAGCGGTGGTCGTTGTCATGGCGTCAGTTCTTGTTCTTTTGCTTGACCGGACGGAATGGATGGACCCAGTTGGCCTTGACGCGTGCGCTCCGGGTCTGAACCCAGACGCGGCCCTTGCCGGAGAAGCGCAGGATCAGCTGGTCCCCGAAGAGGAAGGAGCGGATCTTGCGGGCGCGGGTCAGCTTGTAGTCGAGGCTGGGCTCCCAAGCGACGGCGTAGCCATTGTCGACGATGTACTCGCCGTCGACGTCCACGGGCTCGATGGCGCCGTAGGAGTGGAAGAAGAGGAGCCCCTTGCCTGTGCACTTCAGGACGAAGAAGCCCTCGTTGAAGAAGCCCTTCAACCCGTCGAACTTGGCGTCGACCTTGACGCCCTCGCAGGAGGCGAGGAAGGCCCCCTTCTCGAGGTAGAGCTCGCCGTCGAGCTCGTGGGCGATGATCTCCCCGGCGCTACCAGGCGCCAAGGCGATGGAGCCCGGCTCACCCTCGGCCCGCCAGGTGTTCTGGAAGAAGCTCTCGCCCGACAGGAGCGAGCGCTTCAGCCCCTGCATGACGCCGCCACGGGTGGAGGTCTCCGTCACGACATGAGTGTCCTTCCAGGCCATGGCGCCGGACTCCGAGACGAGGGTCTCGCCGGGAGAGAGCGTGGCCTCCAGGATGGCGTAGCTCGGGCCGTTTGTGATCTTGTGCTCCATCACCTCTCCCGCGGGGGCAACATCCTGCCGAGCTTGGCGCCAAAGGCGCTCGGGTTGTGGGACTGGACGAGCAGACGACCCGTCCCCTTGAGCTTCATCACGAGCCCCTCGCCGCCGAGGAAGGAGCGCAACCATGAGCCGCCCGCCTTCGTCACCTCATAAGTGAGGGTGTCTTCAAAGGCCACTACGTGGCCCGTGTCGACGACGACCTCGCCGTCGATAGCCGCCTCCCGGATGCAGCCGT
>JAKVCE010000248.1 GCA_022447405.1 Planctomycetota bacterium
CCGTGGCCCTGCACCTCTCAGAGAGCCTCTAGGGGCCTGCCTCAGAAGCAGCCACCTGTTTGCGGAAGGAGCGTTCGCCGGAACCACGCTCCTGGCTATTTTGAGGCCATGATCCCCTTCGTCTTCATCTGGCTCTTGTGGCTCTTAATCTTCGAGTAGAAGCGTCACTCGCTGGCTTTCTTCTTCATCTCATCGAGCAGCGTCTGGACGGCCTCGTCGAGGGCTTCGCCGCGGGGGCCCTTGAAGCGGATCTTCCCCTCGGCGTCCAAGACGTAGATCGTCGGGAAGGCGCTCACGCCCCAAGCTGAGGCGATCGGCGCGCCGCCGAAGATGCTCGCGTAGTCGGTCTTGAGGGACTCTTGCCCCTTCTGGAACTCCTCCTCGTTGTCGTGGCAGTTCACCGCGACGAGGGCGAAGGGGTCGGCTTTGTGGCGCTTCACGAGCGCGTTGAGGTGAGGGATCTCACCTCGGCAGGGGCCTCACCAGTAGCCCCAGAAGTCGACGACCGTGACCTTGCCGCGGTTGGCGTAGAGCGAGACCTCCACCCCGTCGATTGTTTTCCCTGTGAAGTCCGGGGGCGCGGCGCCGACGCCGAACTTCGTCAGGCGGTCGTACTCGTGCTGGGCCACCTTGGCGGCGCCGGAGTCAGGGTGCTCCTTGAGGAGCTGCTCGTAGTACTCAAGCCCCGAGTTGCACTTCCCCGCGATGCGGTAGCGCGCGAGGCCGAGGAGCACTTGGGCGCGCGCGTAGCCTTCAGAGCGCTCGAGCGCGGAGGCCATCGTGGCCTCGATCGCCTCTGCGGTCACGTCGCGGCGCTCTTTCGTGTACATGTCGATGACCTCGTCGAACCACTCGGCGTCGAGGTAGGACTTGAAGAGCCTGCCGTAGAGCTCCTCCTTGAAGGCGGGGAGCTGCTTGCGCTCCTCGATCTTGCGGGCGTGCTCGATGAGCCAGACGAGGGCGCGACCGCTGCCAGCGTCCGCGAGCTCCTCGAAGCGCGGCCTGAAGAGCTTCGCCGGCTCGCGCTCACGCACCGCGCGACGCTCCTTGAGGCCCTCGGCCTCCTTCAAGTCCTTGCGCCAGGCGGCGTAGGCGTCCTCGTAGGCGCCCACGAGCGCCATGTATTCAGAGTCTTCCAGGAGGCGCTCCCACCTCGGCGGCTCTTCGTCGAGCGCGAGCGGGGCGGGCGTGATGAAGGTCAGGGCGAGGGTCAAGAGCATGGGATCTCCGGGTGCGAAGGTGTCCTCGAGGCGAGGAGCCTGATCATCTCACACTACGCAGCTCTCTGCGCAGTGTTGACCCATATCACCCCGCTCGGGGCGCCTCGGCTCAGGCCTCTTGCGTCGCCGGGCGCTCCCAGGCGCCCATAGCGGCTTGGAGGTGTCCTGCGACCTCGTCCATGGCGACCTGAGTCTGCTCCATGGAGTCGCGCTCGCGGATCGTCACGAGGCCGCTCTCGAGGGTCTCGCCGTCCACGGTGACGCAGTACGGGGTGCCGACCTCGTCCTGGCGGCGGTAGCGGCGGCCGATCGCGCCCTTCTCGTCATAGAAGGTGCTGAAGCCCGCAGCACGCAAGCCCTCTTCGAGCTCGGTCGCCTTCTCGGGCATGCCGTCCTTCTTGACGAGCGGGAAGACCGCGACGGTGATCGGCGCGATCTTCGGGTGGAAGCGCAGGACCACGCGCGTGTCCTTCTCGAGCTCCTCCTCGTCGTAGGCGTCGATGAGGAAGGTGAGCGCCATGCGGTTGATGCCGCCGGCGGGCTCGATGACAAAGGGCGTGTACTTCTCCTTCGACTGCGGGTCGAAGTAGACGAGGTCGGTGCCCGAGGCCTCGGAGTGGCGCTTCAGGTCGAAGTCCGTGCGGCAGGCGATGCCCTCGAGCTCGCCCCAGCCGAAGGGGTACTCGTACTCGACGTCGGTGCAGCCCGTGGAGTAGTGCGCGAGCTCGTCCTCGTCGTGGTCGCGCATGCGCAGGCGCTCAGGCGCGATGCCCATGTCGACGTACCACTGGAGACGCTCGCTCTTCCAGTACTCAAACCACTGATCGTTCTCAGCCGGCGGGACGAAGAACTCCATCTCCGCCTGCTCGAACTCGCGCGTGCGGAACACGAAGTTCCCAGGCGTGATCTCGTTGCGGAAGGACTTGCCGATCTGCGCGATCCCGAAGGGCGGCTTCTGCCGCGAGGACTCGAGCACGTTCTTGAAGTTGAGGAAGATCCCCTGCGCCGTCTCAGGGCGCAGGTAGGCGATGTTGTCGTCGCTCTGGATCGCGCCGATGTGCGTCTTGAACATCAGGTTGAACTGACGGACCTCGGTCCAGTCATCCGTGCCGCTCACGGGGCACTTGATGCCGCACTCCATGATGAGCTCGCGCAAGGCGTCGTTGTCTCCGATCGCCGAGTTCAGCTTCTCCTGCAAGGCCGAGGCCTGCTCGGTGCGGCCCTTCTTCTCGTACTTGGCGATCTTCCCCTCGACGAGGTGGTCGGCGCGGTAGCGCTGCTTCGAGGTCTTGTTATCGATCAGGGGGTCCGAGAAGCCGCCCACGTGGCCCGAGGTGACCCAGGTCTGGGGGTTCTGGATGATCGCTGAGTCGAGCCCCACCACGTCGCGGCGGGAGCGCACCATCCGGTCCCACCACGCGTCCTTGACGCGCCGAAGGAGCTCGACCCCGAGCGGGCCGTAGTCGTAGGTGTTGCCGATGCCGCCGTAGATCTCGGAGGCCTGGAAGACGAAGCCTCTGCGCTTGCAGAGGGAGACGATCTTGTCCATGGAGGCGGCGCGGGGTGTGCTCATCTTGTCTTCAGGCGAACGGGGTTTGGCTGGAGAGTGGTGGTTGGCGGAGAGTCTAGCAGCGGACGGAGCGGGGCGTCTCGTGGGGCTCGGGCTAGTCCTGCTCGGCCGCAGAGCGCGCCTTGAGCAGCTCGCGAGAGAGCGCCTCACAGGCCGCGAGGTCGATGCTCCTGCCGCGGAGCACGCCCTCCTCGTCGATCACGAAAGCGGTCGGCCAGTGATGGACGCCGAAGGCCTCAGTCATATGACCGGTCGGCCGGTACTGCAGCGCGTTGCGCCAAATGACCTCTTCCCTGTTCGCTTGGCGCTGGAAGGCCGCGGGGCTGCGCAGGTCACAGTTGACGCCGAGGAAGGCGAAGTCCTCGCCCTCCATGCTCTTGATGAGGGCACGCACCGCCTCGAACTGCCCCTCTTCAGCTCTCGTGAAGGACCAGAACCAGAGCACGAGGACCTTCCCCTCATATGCCTTGAGGTCGATCTTGAGGCCCTCCGCGTCCTTGCCCACGAGCTCCGGAGTCACCGCGCCGGGCATGACGCGCTCTAGGGACTCCAGGTACTCCTCGGCCTCCTTGCGGATGCGCTCCACCTTCGCCTCGGTCTCGAGCGCCTGGAAGAGCGAGAGCGCCTCCGTGAGCTCCGCGAAGGACTGGCCCTTGGAGAGGGAGCGAGCGAGGGTCAACCGAGCCTGCTCTTGAACGCGGTTGTCGGCGGCGACCTCGATCACCTTTCGCAGGAGCGGGGCGTAGCGGTCCGGCAGGAAGAAGGAGATCTCCTCGTCCATCCCCTTGACGAGGTCAAAGGCCCAGTCAGCCTCACCTGAGACCTCTGCCGCGACATCGAGGAGGTCGAACTTCAGATCCATCCAAGGGTGCTCAGCCGCCGAGCGCCTGTTCGAGAACTCTTGGCCCAGCCAGAGCGCGCCGAGGTCGTGCGAGCGGCGGTCGCGCTGATCGAAGGCCGGGTAGAACTGCGCGACCCACTGCTGCGCCTGCCCGCTGCCAGCCGCCGCGAGCACCGCCATCTTGGGCTGCATCTGGTGCATGGGGTTGGCAGGCCAACTCTCCGGCCCCTCCCCCTGGGCGGTCAGCGCCCTACACGAATCACACCAGCTGTGGAGAGCGGCGCGGAGCGTGTTGCTCTCGACTGCGTACAGGACACCGGCTGACTTCGACGCCTCGGT
>JAKVCE010000249.1 GCA_022447405.1 Planctomycetota bacterium
CCGAGGCTGGATGCCGCCCCAGCCACATGTGCGGGTCGTCCATGGGGGCGTCGTCGTCGTCCGTGGCGAGGACGATACGGTCCCAGTAGAGCTGCAGGGTGCAGAAGAGCCTGATGCGCGGATCTTCGCGGAGCATGACCTCCGAGAGGTCGAGCACCATCGTCTTGGACTTGCCAGCGGGGAAGCCCACTGGGGGGCCGGTTTCGCGCCAGCCGATGACATCATCCGGGACAAACACGAGGGGCGGCAAGAACTGGACGCGCGGGTGGTAGGCCGCCGCCATGTTGGCGGAGGCGTTGGACCAGTTGAGCCAGCCGGTGAGGAAGAGGCGCAGCTTCTTCGCGTCGGCGACGGCCTCCGGGTCGAACTCGAGGTCGATGAACCACGGCTTGGCCATCCCCCGGAACTGGTGCTTCTCCCGCTGCATCGGGGTCGCGTGGACGAGGTCGAGCTCGCTGAGCTCCTTCGCCCAGTCTCTGCCGTCCGAGCCCACGGCGCGCAGGGGCGCGAGCGGGTCGCGCACCGTGTGCGTGTGGTGTTCGGGGAAGGGCGGGAAGGTGAAGCGCTCGTTGGGGTGGACCTCGGTGCCTTCGGGGTGGTCGACGGCGATCAGCGTCGCGCGGTCGAGGTAGGTGACCTCTCGGAGCTCCTCGGTGAACTGCAATCCGCGGTCTCCGGCCTTCTCCTTGCGCTGCTCAACTGCTCCATAGCCGCACTTGGCGGGGGCCGGGGGGTCGTGGATGGCGGGCGCCCTCGGGAGGCCGTTGGGGGTGATCCCGAGCACGTCGGAGATGAACTCGAAGGTCTCGCCGTTCCAGGTGTAGAGGAAGGGGCAGGAGCCGATCAGGCCGGTCTTCTGCGTGTACTCGCCGAAGGCCGCGTCCGGGTCATCGATGATGGACTGGTCTGAGAGGTCGAGGTCGATGTGGGTCTGGACGACGCCGTTGGGCCAGCGCAGGCGCAGGACATCGATCTTCTCACCGTCCCCGATGCCGATGAGCTGGGGCGCGCCGCGCCAGAAGATGCGCCTGTACACGCCGTGGGCGCGCACCTCAATGATCGCACCCACCGCGCGACGGTTGTCTCGGAGACCCCTAGGAGAGAGGCGGAAGGCGCGCCCGCTCGTCCCGGTGTTCTCGATGAAGCTCGGCGAGCCGTCTCTCAGGAGGACAGCGTCGATGTCGCGGTCCTCGTCGAAGTCTGCCCAGACAGCCAGGGCGCCAGCGGCGAAGGGCTCGGCGAGCGCGACGCTCTCCTCGCCCTCGACCGCGGCTCTCAGGCGCAGCTCGGTGGATGAGACCAGGTCGAGCGTTCCGTCGAGGTCGACATCGATGGCTCTCGAGCCCGGGCTGGGGCGCGTGGTCTCGACGGCGACGAAGGAGTTGTCGGCCTGCTGCACGAGGCGCAGGTCAGCGTCCCGCGCCCAGAGGTCCGGGCGCCCGTCGGCGTTGAAGTCACGCCCGATGCGCTCGAGGATCCCCTGCTCGTAAGCTGGAAGCCAGGAGGAGCTCGCCGGGGCCGCCGATGAGGATGTCCACGTCTTGGTCGGAGTCGAAGTCCTCCTTCGTGCACCAGCGCCAGGTGCCTTCGGTGGGGAGGGAGGCCGCCTCAGAGGCGTCGTTGAAGGCGCCGCCGCTCTCGGGCTCGTCTGCGCCGTCGTTGCGGTAGAGGCGCGCGCCAAAGTCGCCGACGCAGAGCACATCGAGGTCCCCATCGTGGTCATAGTCCAGGGCCGTGGCGGCGTGGACCTTGCCCGGCAGATTGAGCTTCAGCGCCTCCGACTGAGCCCAGCCCTCGTCGCCTTGGAGGATGAAGCGACCCGCCTCTCCCTCCGCGACGAACAGGTCCAAGTCCTCGTCGTTGTCCGCGTCGAAGGTCGCGACGACGTCAGGCGAGCCCTCGTAGGCGACGGTCTCCGTCCAGCCCGCGCTCGGGTCATTCTGCCAGGCGCTCAGACCCTCGGCGGTCTGCGCGAGGAGGTCGGGGCGGGCGTCTCCGTCGAGGTCTCGCGCCCACACATTGACCAAGGGCCCGCCAGCGCTCTCGGGGAGCGCGCTCGCGGTCCAGGTCAGGTTCGCCGAGGTGGCTGGCGCGGCCTCACCTGTCGGGGGAGGCGGCAGCATGCGCCCGAAGTTGCCGAGGCGGAGGATGCTCTCGACGGGCACCGGGATCCCCTCGGCCTCCAGGGTCTGGCGCATCGCCGTGTAGCGCTGCCCCTCGTCTACGCGACCGTCCTCGATGAGGAGGCGGCCTAGGCGATAGACCGCTGAGACATACCAGCTGCCCGCGTTCTCGATCCCCGCGTCGACGACAGCCTGATAGCAGACCTCAGCGTCCTCGCTTCGGTCCCAGTCGTCATAGGCCGCGCCGAGGGCGAGGCGCGTCGCGAGGCAGCCTGGCGCGAGCTCGTGCGCGCGCTCGAGAGAGGTGATCGCGGCCTCGATCTCCCCGGCCTCACGGTGCAGCTGTCCACGCAGAAAGGGGAGCGTGGGGTCATCGCCCGCGCCGTCGGTGGCGCGGTCGAGGAAGGCTCCTGCGGCATCTGCTTGGTTGGCGGCGAACTCGACCTGGGCGGCCCTCAAGAGGTCCTCAGCCAGCGCGTCGTCGCCCGCTACTAGGGGCGCGAGCTCACGCCGCGCGTCCTCAAAGCGGTCCTCGCCGAACCACGCCGCTGCTCGCTCGCGCATGAGCAGGACCTCCTCTGCGGGGGGGCCTTGGGCCGGTTCGGAGCAGGCGGTGACGAGGGAGAGGGCGAGGAGGGCGTGTGAGGAGCGGGGGAGCTTCATGGTGTGTTGTCCTTCACGAACGAGGGTACGGTTCCCGGCGCCCGCATAAAACACTCCTCACGGAGCCCTCGCTCAGGCGCCAATTCGTGGGAAAAGAGCGGCGCGCGCCAACATCAGCGGCACTGGGCGCGTTGAGAGATCGCCCACACAGCCGATGAGCAAACCGAGGTCATCATGAGTCAATCAGCATCCAATCCGCTCAGAGCCGTCGTCGTCGGCGCGAGCTCCGGGATCGGGGCCGCCCTGGTCCGCCAGCTCGCAGGGGAGGGGGCCCACGTGGCGGCCCTCGCGAGGCGCGCCGAGGAGCTCGAGGCGCTGCGCGCTGAGGCGGCAGATTCACCTGGAGAGGTGAAGGTCTACGTTCATGACGTCTGCGACACGGAGGCGGTGGGGCCCCTCTTCGAGGAGGTCGTCAGAGAGCTCGGCGGCTTGGACCTCATGGTCTTCGCCGCAGGGATCATGCCCTCGGTGGGGAGGGACGAGTACAACACTGAGCTCGACCTCTCGATGCTCGAAGTCAACGTCTCTGGATGCGTCGCGTGGTGCAACCCGACAGCGAACCTGTTCACGACACAGCGCTCGGGCACGATCGTCGGGATCTCGTCGATCGCTGGCGCGCGCGGGCGCAAGGGGAACCCGATGTATGGGACCACCAAGGCCGCGATGGACCACTACCTTGAGGCTTTGAGGAACCGCCTCTCGGACTATGGCGCGCACGTCTGCACGATCAAGCCGGGGTACGTCGCCACGCCCATGACCGAGGACGTGGAGGGGATGTTCTGGGTGATCTCGGCAGAGACCGCGGCGAAGCGCATCCTGCGGGCGGCTCGCTGCCGCGTGAACGAGCGCTACGTCCCGATGCGCTGGGGGCTCGTCGCGCTCGTCCTGCGCTGCATCCCGTCCTTCCTCTTCAAGCGGCTCAACTTCTGATGAGCCTCGCGGCGCCCGCTGAGCCCAGGCGAGACTGGGAGTACGTCGAGGCTTGGGGCATGTCGAGCGGTCATGCCGCCAGGGTCATCCGCCCGCGCTCCACCGAGGAGCTGCAGGCCGCCTTGGGAGAGGCGCGGGCCGCCGGGGTCCGGGTCGCGCCGCGCGGCGCGGGCTGCTCCTACGGCGCCCCCAAGACCCAGCGAGACCGCAGGGTCATGGACCACTCGC
>JAKVCE010000025.1 GCA_022447405.1 Planctomycetota bacterium
CCCGTCTCCGCACCTGTCTTGAAGCCAAGAGGGAAAGCGCCCTCCCTCCGCGGTAACCTGCCGGGGTGAGCGTGGCACCGATCTCAACTTCGAAGCGCGGAGGCGATGACCCGATCGAGGTCGCGGGGGGCTTCCCTCGCCACCTGACCCAAGAGCTCCTCGAGGAGGAGGGGCGCAGGGGAGAGCGTCGCCGGTGGCTCGCGCCGTGGTTCTTCGGGGCCGCGTACGCGCTGTTCGCGCTCTCCTTCCCCGTGCTGCGTGTCATCGGCAACTTCCCCATCAAGGCCGAGGCGGGCGAGAGCTTGTGGTGGATGCTGCTCGAGGCGAGCGGCGGAGAGGTCTTGGGCTTCGCCCTCTCGGCGCTGACCGTCGGCCTGTTCCTACCCCTCTCAACCCACGCGCTCGTCGCGACCGGCCTCCCGCGAGGACCGGCCCTCACCGCGGCCCTCTGCGTAGGCCTCTCGCCGCTCATGATCCACGCGGCGACGCTGCCCGGCCCGGAGGCGCTCTCTGGGCTCCTCTGCCTCTTCGCCTTCTGGGTCGCCGCGCCCCACGACGTCGGCCCGGCCCGCACCTCAGCGGCCATCGCGATCGGCCTGGGCGCCGCGCTGCTGGACCCTGGGGGCCTCCTGGTCCTCCCCGCCCTCCTCACCCGGCACTTCTCCCGCAGCGGCAGCGGACTCTCCATGCCGATGTACGGCTGGTATGGCGTCGCCTGGGGGGTCGCCTTCGTGGTCGCGATCCAGCTGCTGGAGGGCGTGCTGATGCCCGACGTCCCGGTGAGCAGGGACTCCCGCGTCATCCGTTACGCGATCTTCCCCGGGGTGATAGGCCTGGGCCTGGGCTTCCTAGCAGCCTTCGGGCTCTTCAGGCAGCAGCGTGAAGGCCTCACCGAGGACACGCCGACCTGGCTCCGCCTCTGGGTCGTAGGCGGTGGAGCCTCCCTCTTTTTTCCCGGCGCATCCGGCATCTGCCTCGCCCCCGTCGCCGCCTTTGCCATCGCTGACTTCCTCTCGCGGGGCGTCTCGACTGCCAAGAGCACCGCGGCCCTGATCCTCATCGGCCAGCTCATCCTAGGCCTCGGCTCCATCGAGAAGGTGCGCTCCAAGGACCCTAACACCGCTTGGAGACTGCAGTTTAGGAGCGTCGTCGAAGAGGGAGACACCCTCATCTCGGGGAGCCCGGCCCACCGCTACCTCGCGCGCATCCGCTGGGGCTTCCAGACCTACCATCCCGATGACCCCATCGGCGCCCTCCAAAAACCGCACGTCGTGGACTACGGGAACAGTCCGCCCTTCCTCAAGCGGATCGTCGATTGAGCGCGCGAGTCCTCGGAAGCGATCATCGACCCGGGGCCTCGGGGATGCTCTAATGGTCCAGTTTGCGACGGTGAGGAAGCCGCATTTTGTGGTCTCCCCCATCGCGACGGCAAACACCGCACACCGTCCATGCCCCGCCGAGACGACCTAGAGTCGATACTGATCATTGGCAGCGGGCCGATCGTTATCGGCCAAGCCTGCGAGTTTGACTATTCCGGCACGCAAGCGTGCAAGGCGCTCCGTCAAGAGGGCTATCGAGTGATCCTTGTGAACTCGAACCCCGCCACGATCATGACGGATCCGGAGACGGCGGACGCGACCTACATCGAGCCGATCACGGCCGAGGCCGTGACAAAAGTCTTGCGCAAAGAGCGCCCGAGCGCGCTGCTCCCGACCCTCGGAGGTCAGACCGGCCTGAACTGCGCGCTCGAGCTCTACAACTCTGGCGTCCTCGATGAGCTCGGGGTCGAGATGATCGGCGCGGACGCGCACGTCATCCGCAAAGCAGAGGACCGCGACCTCTTCCGCAAGGCGATGATCGACTGCGGCCTCGAGTGCGCGCGCTCCGGGGTCGCCCACTCCCTCGAAGACGCCCGGCGCGTCCTGGCAGAGATCGGGCTCCCGTGCGTCATCCGTCCGGGCTTCACCCTCGGCGGGACCGGCGGCGGCATCGCGTACAACGTCGAGGAGTTCGAAGCGATCGTCGCGCGAGGCCTCGACGCCTCCTTCAACACGGAGGTCCTCGTTGAGGAGAGCCTCCTGGGTTGGAAGGAGTACGAGATGGAGGTGATGCGCGACTCCAACGACAACGTCGTGATCATCTGCGCGATCGAGAATATCGACGCGATGGGTGTGCACACCGGCGACTCCATCACGGTCGCGCCGGCGCAGACCCTCACCGATCGCGAGTACCAGAACCTCCGCAACGCCTCCCTCGCCATCATGCGGGAGATCGGGGTCGAGTGTGGCGGCTCGAACTGCCAGTTCGCCATCAACCCCGTGGACGGGCGCGTCGTCGTGATCGAGATGAACCCCAGGGTCTCCCGGTCGAGCGCGTTGGCCTCGAAGGCCACCGGCTTCCCCATCGCCAAGTTCGCGGCCAAGCTCGCCTGCGGCTACAGCCTCGACGAGCTCCAGAACGACATCACCCAGGAGACGCCGGCCTGCTTCGAGCCCTCCATCGACTACTGCGTCACCAAGATCCCGCGCTTCGCCTTCGAGAAGTTCGAGGGCGCTGACCCGACCCTCACAACCTCGATGAAGAGCGTCGGAGAGACGATGGCCATCGGCCGCACCTTCAAGGAGTCGCTGCAGAAGGCGCTGCGGGGGCTCGAGACGGGTCGCGCTGGCTTCGGGTTGGACGAGCGAGAGGCCCTGCCCCTCGAGGAGCTCGGGCGAGAGTCTCTCACGAACAAGCTGCGGGTCCCCAACTGCGATCGCCTCATGGCGGTCCGCGCCGCGCTCCGCACCGGCTGGTCCGTCGAAGAGGTCTTTGAGGCGACCAAGATCGACCCCTGGTTCCTTGAGAACATGCGGGAGCTCGTCGAGTTCGAGCTAAAGATCTCCGGAGAGGAGCTCACACCCGCCCTCCTCAAGCAGGCCAAGACCCTCGGCTACTCCGACCCCCAGCTCGCGAAAGCCGTGGGCCTCACGGCGGCGGAGATCTCAGCCATGCGCGACGAGCACGGCATCCAGCCCGTCTACCAGCTCGTCGACACCTGCGCGGGCGAGTTCGTCGCTGTCACGCCGTACTACTACTCGACCTGGGGCGATGAGAGCGAGGTGCCCCAGAGCGACGCGCCCAAGATCATGATCTTGGGCGGCGGCCCCAATCGAATCGGACAAGGCATCGAGTTCGATTACTGCTGCGTCCACGCCGCCTTCGCCGCCCAGGAGATCGGGCGCGAGGCGATCATGGTCAACTCAAACCCCGAGACGGTCTCGACGGACTACGACACCTCAGACCACCTCTTCTTCGAGCCGCTGACCCACGAGGACGTGCTCAACATCGTCCGGGCCACCGAGCCGGAGGGGATCATCGTCCAGTTCGGCGGGCAGACTCCGCTGAACCTCGCCGCCGGCCTCGAGGCCGCCGGCGCGCCCTTGATCGGGACCTCCGTGGACTCGATCGATCTCGCTGAAGACCGCGAGCGCTTCGCGGACTTCTGCGACAAGGAGGGCCTGAGGCAGCCGCCCAACGGCATCGCCAAGGACGAGGCAGAGGCCTTTGAGATCGCTCGACGCATCTCCTACCCCGTCTTGGTGCGGCCCTCATACGTGCTCGGCGGGCGCGCGATGGAGATCGTCTACTCCGACGACGAGCTCGAGCGCTACATGAAGACCGCCGTCCAGGCCTCGCCTGACAAGCCGATCCTCATCGACAAGTTCCTCGAGGCGGCGATCGAGGTCGACGTCGACGCCATCTCCGACGGAGAGACGGTCGTCATCGGCGGGATCATGGAGCACATCGAAGAGGCCGGCATCCACTCCGGAGACTCCTCCTGTGTGCTCCCGCCGCACACGCTCTCTCGGGACATGATCGAGGAGATCACGCAGGCCACGAAGTCGGCCGCGCTCAGCCTCGGCGTCATAGGCTTGATGAATGTGCAGTACGCCGTGAAGGATGACCTGCTCTATGTCATCGAGATCAACCCGCGCGCCTCGCGCACGGTGCCCTTCGTCTCCAAGGCCATCGGCGTCCCCCTCGCCAAGCTCGCCGCCAAGGTCATGGCTGGGATGAGCCTCGAGGAGCTCGGCTTCACCCGCGAGATCGTCCCCCCCTACTTCTCAGTGAAGACCCCGGTGTTCCCCTTCAACCGCTTCCCCGGCGTCGACATCCTCCTCTCCCCGGAGATGCGCTCAACCGGCGAGGTGATGGGCATCGACATGGACCTCGGCATCGCCTTCGAGAAGTCCTACCTCGCCGCGGGGCTCAAGCTCCCGAAGTCAGGCAGAGTCTTCATCTCGGTCAAGAACACGGACAAGCGCTCCATCGTCGCCGACGCCCGCGAGCTCGCGACCCTCGGTTACACCCTCATCGCGACCGACGGGACCTGGCGCACGCTGAAGACCGCTGGCATCGAGGTCGAGCGCGTGAACAAGGTCCACGAGGGGCGCCCCCACGTCGTCGACCTGATCAAGAACCGCGAGATCGACCTCGTCCTCAACACCCCCTACGGGAAGCAGCAGCGCGTCGATGACTCGGAGATCCGCGCGGCGGCTGTAACCGCCGGGGTCCCCTGCATCACGACGCGCGCGGGGATCTCAGCTGTGGTCCACGCCCTCATTGCGATGCACCGGGGCGAGTTTGAGGTGAAGAGCGTGCAAGAGCACCACCGCGCCCTCGAGCCCGCGCCCTCGCCCGCCGTCCTCTAGGGCAGCGCGCCCTCAGGCGTCCTGCTTGACGCGCGACGTGCACACCGCGTCAAAGAGCCAAGCGTCCGGCGGGATCTCGTGAGGCTGCACCCTGCCGCCCTTGCTTGAGAGGCGCAGGTTCAGGTTCGTCACGCGGATCTGCTGACTCTTCAGCTCGAGCTCGCGCAGGAAGGTCACGATGTTCCGCCTGCCAAGGGTCGTGTCGCTGGAGTAGGTCTTGATCGTGTAGATGTGATCCACGATCCCCGCCCTCCGGTCGATCTCGTTCTCGTTGTGGGAGGTAGAGATCTGGCCGATCTCCGCGTTCTTCGCGGCGGCGCAGCGGCGGATGTAGGACTCGACGTTCTCCTGGCCGAGGAAGCCCTCGCCCATCTTCGCCTTGTGCAGAGCCGAGTACTTGCGCGCGAGCTCTTGCATGTTGTTGGCGATCACCTTCACGCCCTGCGGGCCGCGCTCGTCCTCCCAATGAGCCTTGAGCTCTTCGAGCTCGCCGCTCGTCTTGAAGCCGGTGTAGAGGAGCCCGAGCGAACCGAGGAGCGACAGGAGGATGAAGAGCCGCTCGAGGGTGATGTCTTTGAAGAAGCTCATGAGGTGGCCTCCTCGGTCTTGGAGACATCCATCTTGATCGTGATGCGCTCGACGATGATGCCTTCGCCGTTCTCAAGAGGGTCTGTGCGCGCGGGGTTGAAGTCGAGGTGCCACGGCTGCTCCTCGATCGCTCCACGGAAGGCCTCGAAGTGCTCTGTCCCCGTCGCGGTGTCCTCTGCGAAGAAAGTGATATCCATGATCACGACCACGCTGTCCGGCGTCGTGCTGTTGCCGCGGTTGTAGGTGGACTTGAGGGAGCGGACCGAAGGCCGCGCGCCCGCCGCCTTGGTGTCGTCTAAGACAGACAAGACGTAGGTGGCGCCCTTCAGCGCCGACTGCGGCTGTACGAAGTCACCGCCTTGGCCGAGCTCTTTCTCTAGCCCAACGACCATCCCTTTGAGCCTGGACTCCAAGAACTCCATCTGCCCGTAGCTGGAGAGCTCCGGGTCTGTCCTGAACTCGCCCTCAGGGCTGCGCCCGGTGAACTGCTTGACATACTTCGCCATCCAATCCGGCGGCGGGTTGAGGTTGCCCGCGTCCTCCATGTTCGGCGGGATCATGAAGCCCACCGCGGAGTCTCGCCAGTAGCTCACCGCGCGGTCGATCTTCTTGTGCTCCTTGTCGAGGCCGATGTTCCACACCCCGAGGAAGGTCAAGAGAAGGAGCGACGCGACGGCGAGGGGGAGCTCCAGTCGCTCCATCGTGCCGGTGAAGCGCAGCTCCTCTCGCCGCAGGCTCTGGCTGATGAGGCCCCCGCCGAGCTGGGCCACGGCCGCCCCGTAGGCGGTAGCGCAGCGGCTCGCGCAAGAGGCCGTGTCCGGGAGACCGTCGAGCGCCTCGACGGGGACGTCCAGGATCTCCGTGCCGATCAGCCCAGGCATGTCATATCCAGCGACGAGGACTCGCTCGAGCGGCTGGAGCGTGCGCGCACCTGAGACGGAGCGCGCGATCTCTCGCCGCATCCTCGCGAGCACCTGCTCTCTCGCGGCCTCTGTGCCCTCTGCGTCCTCCACACCCGAGGGCTCCTCGAAGCGCTCCTCGTCCTCCTCTGTGAGGCCGAAGCCGAGCTCTTCTTCTCCGCCCTCAGCTTGCGCCTCCTCTTCCTCCGCGGGAGCCGCGGGCGCGATGTGCGTCAGCGCGCCCTGCTTGATCGAGCGCAGCTCTCGCAGCTCGCCGCCATCCATGACTGCGATAGAGGAGCTCTCCTCTCCGACGAAGACGACGAGGCTGGCGCTCTCAGCGTCGAGGGCGTTGGCCGCCGCCGCAGCGTTCACGATGGCGCTGGTGTCCGCGTCCACCTCGATGGGCTCGACGCCTCCCCTCTCGCACAGATCCAAGACGGATTGCAGGTCCTCTTTCTTGACGATCGTGGTGAGCAGCGAACAGGAGTCCTTCGTCGAGCTGAGACGCTCCCAGTCCACGATGACGTCATCGATGTTGAACTGAGGGAGCTCGCTCTCGACCTCGAACTTCACGACCTTCTCGATCTTGTCGTCGTCGTTGACCGGGAGGTTGACCCTCCTGAATGCGGCGAGGCCACCCTCGATCACGACGCGCAGCCCGTCCTTGGGGATGTCGTGCCTTGACGCCAAGTCCTTCAAGACCTGGACGGCGCCGTCAGCGTCAGCGAGGGAGAGCTCCCCCGCCTCAGAGGCGACAACCTTGTGTTTCTTCGCGCTCCCGTCGAGGAGCACGAGCTCGTAGCCCCTCGGGCCGATCCTGAGTCCGCATGCCTTGGCCATCTAGCTCTCCCGCTCCGTCGTAAGCATCACAAGATTCTGCTCTGCGAAGCGATCAAATTCACTCCGCGAGGAGGGTGGAATTACGCGCTCTCGGATCAGCGACCAGTAGCGGCTCCCTAGCTCAAGGAGCTCCGGCTCCATGCTCTCCATGGAGCGCGCGGTCTGCTGGTCCCGCACGCGGGCGAGGTCCTGCTCGTAGTTGACGAGGACTACGCCCAAGAGCTCAGCGCGCTCAGGCTCTAAATCGAACTGCTCGACCAGGCGCTGGCGATAACCAGCGAAGTCTCCAGAAGCCTCGGGCCCCTCCGCCCTGAGGGCGGAGAGCAACAGGCCCGCTGCGAGGCCGGCGAGGAAGGAGGTGCCAGCCAAGAGAGAGATCCACGCGCGAGGGCCTCTCACCGAACGAGCCCTTCAGGGGTCCGCGCTTCTCTGCCGTCGAGCACCTCGAGGCGATCGAGCGCCTCCTCAAGGCTCATCGTCGCCTCATCATCCGCGCGCAGCTCGCCGCCTGTAGGGATGTCCACGGCGCGGATCACGCCGGAGAGGACCAAGAGGAGCCCGGCAGCAGCCGCGGTCATCTTGAGCACGAAGGGCAGGACCGGCGCGAGGGTCTCAGTCGTCTGCGGCGCCTCGCCGATGTCTCCCTGGAACGCGCGGCGCGCGACGCGGGCAGCGAAGCCCTCAGGGACGCTGACCTCAGGGGTCGAGGCGAACCACTGACGCTGCGCCTTGTGAGCCTGCGTCCTGGTGCGGCAGTCCGCGCACTCCATCAAGTGTTGGCGGAGCGGGCTGGCCCGGTCAGCAGAGAGCTCACCGTCTAGGTAGGCCGGCACGAGCGGGCGCGCATCATCGCAGGTGAAATCGTTCGAGTTATTCATGGTGTGTCCCCCAACTTGGCTGGGTCTGGTTGGGTCGTGTTGCCCTCAGGCCTCTCCTCCTGGGCTGAATTCGGGGAAGTCCTTCATCAAGCGTTCGCGGAAGCGAGCGCGCGCACGGAACAGCCGAGACTCGACCGTCCCGATCGAGATGCCGAGCACGTCGGCGATCTCCTGGTAGGAGCGCTCCTCGAACTCGCGCATGACGAGCACGGTGCGGAAGATGTCAGGGAGCTCCGCGAGCACCTTGTGCGTGACCTCTGCTATCTCTTCACGCTCGATGTTGACGCTCGGCGCGAAGCCGTCAGTAGGCTCGGGGCGCGCGAGGACCTCGGGGTCTTCGACGCTCTGAATCGGCGAGCGGCCGCGGCGCTTGAGGAAGTCGAGGATCGTGTTGGTCGCGATCCTGTAGATCCAGGTGTAGAAGCTGGACTGGTGGTGGAAGGTGTCGAGCCGGCGGTAGGCCTTCAGGAAGGAGTCCTGGACCAAGTCTTCGATCTCGACCGGGCTCTTCGTGTAGTGGCGGGCGAGGGCGAAGAGCCGCTCTTGGTAGCGCTCGACCAGGAGCTGGAACGACAGCTGGTTCCCCGCGAGGGTCTCCTCCACGAGGCGCGCGTCCTCGCGCGCCTGGGCAGACCGAGAGGTCCGCTCCCCGTGGCTGTCGTTGGAGTAGGTGGTCATCGCTAGGGCTCCCATAACGAGGCCCATAGACGCCGCAAGGCGGGCTCTATTCCCGCTCGCCTGACGATCCTCCGAGGCCCTCGAAGGCATGTCCAAGCTTATCGCGCTTTGTGCGCAAGTACTTGAGGTTCTTAGGGTTGGGATCGGTCACCAATGAGAGTTGGTCGACCACATCCAGCCCATAACCCCCCAGGCCAGCGATCTTCTTTGGGTTATTCGTCAGGAGTCGCATGTGCCTGACCCCTAGAAAGTGAAGGATTTGGGCCCCGAGGCCGTACTCCCTGAGGTCTGCGGGGAAGCCGAGGGCCTGGTTGGCCTCGACGGTATCCATGCCGCTGTCCTGGAGGCTGTAGGCCTTCAGCTTGTTCGCGAGGCCGATCCCGCGCCCCTCTTGGCGCATGTAGACGAGGCAGGCGTTCTCCTTCTGCCCGAGGATCTCGAGGGCCTTGTCCAGCTGATCGCCGCAGTCACAGCGCATGGAGTGGAAGACGTCTCCCGTCAGGCACTCCGAGTGGACGCGCACGAAGACAGGCTCTTCGCAAGCCAGGCTCGGTCCGTCAGGTCCAGGGCCAGGGAGGCCGCGGGTCAGGGCCACGTGCTCATGCCCGTCCATCTTGGAGCGGAAGATGTGCGCCCTGAAGGAGCCGAAGGGAGTGGGCAAGGGGACGTCCAGCTCCAAGGGCTCTATCAGGCGCTCATTGACGCGCCGATAGGAGATCAGGTCAGCGATCGTGCAGATCTTGAGGTCGTGCTTCTTGGCGAAAACCTCGAGCTCTGGCATGCGCGCCATGGACCCGTCATCGTTCATGATCTCGCAGATCACGCCGGCGCCGCGCGTGCCGGAGAGGTGAGCGAGGTCTACGATGCCCTCCGTCTGTCCGCCACGTACAAGGACCCCACCGTCCTTGGCGCGCAGCGGGAAGATGTGGCCTGGCCGCGAGAGGTCTTCTGGAACCGCATTCCTCCGCGCCGCAGTCAGGATCGTGTGGGCGCGGTCCGCCGCGCTGATCCCCGTAGTGACTCCGGTGGCCGCCTCGATAGAGACCGTGAAGCCAGTCCCCATCCGGCTCGTGTTGACGGACGCTTGGGGCGCAAGCTCCAGCTGATCACAGATCTTCCCCTCCAGCGGCATGCAGACGAGGCCGCGGCCCTCACGGACCATGAAGTTGATCGCCTCGGGGGTGACGTGCTCTGCGAGCATCGCCAGGTCGCCTTCGTTCTCTCGACCCGGATCATCGACCAGGATGATCATCTTCCCCGCGCGGAGGTCTTCGAGGACTTCGGGGATGCTGCTGGTAGCCATATTGCTTGCTTCTTCGGGGACGCAGGAGCCTCCTATTAGGCTCCGTGGACCACGCATTCTAAGCCAGGCACGTCTCTGGCTCGCCCCCCTAGCCCGTAGATCCTTCCTGAGAGGCCGTGAGGGGGGCTTCTTGCGCCCGCAGAGGTCCTTTTTACGGGAGCGCTGTAGTCAACAATGCGTGGATAACTCTCAACAAGGCTCGCCAAGCCTCTGAGCAGCAGGGGTTTGCGAGCTCGGACTCTCTGCCAGAGCCCTGTGGAAAATCCCAAGAGGGCTCCATTTCTTCGAGTTCGCATTCCGAAAGGTGTGGGTACGAGGGAGGACTCACCCCACCTCCCGACGTCCCCATGCGAAGCTCACACTGGATCATCTCCCTCTTGGCGCTCTTAGGCGCCGTGCAGGCGTCCCAGACCTGGACGACCTCTGAGCGCCTCCACGCGCTAGAGACCACGGACGCCTGGGCGAGAGAGAGCGCGCAGCTCGAGCGTTCGAGGAGAGCGCGCTCGAACGCGCAGCTCAAGGAGCAGTCCGAGGAGCTCACGCGCCTGCGAGGAGAGCTCGGCAAGGTGGAGCAGTGGCGCGACGACTTCGAGGCCTTCGCGGCCGCCACGCGCAGCTCGGACCGCCTCTTGCGACAGGAGCTGCAGAGCGCGCTCACGGACCAACGTGCCCCGGACTCTCGGCGCGCCGAAGAGGTCGAGTCCCGACTCCTCGCGACGCTCTCGGCATACGAGGCCCGCATGGACGCTGCGGACGGAGTGATGACCGACCTCCGGATGCGCTTTGAGTCCAACAGGACATCCCTCACGAGACTGAGTGAGGCCGCAGCCAAGAGCGCCCCAGAGAGCGAGGCCGCGCGCTGGGACAACCTCTTGGGGCCTGCGGTGCAGCTCACCGGCGGCGGAACGATCGGGAGCGCAGTGCTCCTCCCCGGCGAGCTCTCTGCAGAGGGCTGGCGCACACGGGCGCTCACCGCCTGGCATGTGGTGCGAGACATCCGCCTCGGCCTCGGCGAGGACGCTCTGATCCCGGTCATGATCTACAGCGAAGACGGGAGCGCGCGAGAGGAGAAGGCCCGCGTCTTGTGCAAGGACGTCGAGATGGACATCGCGCTCCTGGAGATCACGTCGACCAACGCTCGCCTGCCCGAGGCGCGCCTCGCCTCTCGCGAGCGGCTCCGCGACATCGAGGTCTTCGAGCCGATCTATGCGGTCGGCTGCCCGCTCGGGAATGACCCGATCCCGACTCACGGCCAGCTCAGCGACTCACATCACGAGGTAGACGGCACAAACCACTGGATGATCAGCGCGCCCACCTATATCGGGAACTCAGGCGGCGGGATCTTCCACGCCGACTCGGACGAGCTCATCGGGATCTTCTCCAAGATCTACACTCACGGCACCTTGCGCCCCACGGTCATCCCTCACATGGGCTTGGCTGTGCCCTTGGACGAGATCTACAACTGGCTCGAGCTAGAGGGCTTCGCCTCCATCACTCCCCGCTCCCCCGAGCCCCTCGTCGCCACGGCCTCTTCTCGCTGATCGCCTCAGAAAGGCGCCCTTAATGGCGCACTAAGGCTGATTCACACCCCGTAGGTACCCCGAAATTGCCGTTTCGGGATAGGCTGCAGCTTGTAGCGCAATCCCTCTTCGCGGGCACTATGCCGGCTAGGTCTATGCGCCTCGTGCTCTTCCACAAAGCACAGCTCCCAACAATCACAGGCATCGGTACGGAATGAAGAATCTCTCGACCTTAGGTTTCGCGCTCGCGGTTCTCGTCTGCTCGCCCCTCGTCAACGCCCAGCAGCAGAAGGCCAACCCGAAGGCCCAGGCGGCGGCGCAGAACGCGACGCCCAAGCAGCCTGGTGCCAAGCCAGCCCCCTCACAGTTCCCTAAGTCCTCCATCCAGAGCCGGGGGGCCGGCGGCGGCAACCAGAGCGCCCTCGCTGGTGGCAGTGACTCTTGCGCCACCCCGCAAGCGATCGCTGGTCAAGGCTCCTTCCCCTTCAACAACCTGGGCGCCACCACGGGCGCTGAGGGACAGAACGAGTACCTCTGCTACCAGTTCGGGACCTCCGCGGTCGACAACGACGTCTGGTACTTGTGGACCGCTGACGCCACCGGCACGGCGCTCGTCGAGAGCTGCTCCGGCACCACCATGGACTCGAAGTTGGTCGTCTATTCCTATAACGGGGTGGGATGCCCCACGCCCGGCACTTCGATCGCGTGCAATGATGACGCCTGCGCGCTCCAGTCAGGAGTCACCTTCTCAGCCGTCAACGCGACCGACTATCTGATCCAGTTTGGCAACTACCCTGGCAAGCCCCCGGGCAGCGGGACGCTGAACATCTCGATCAGCGGCCCCAACACAAACGACGACTGCGCGACGCCGGATGCGATCGCGGGTCAGGGTCAGTTCCCCTACAACCTCTTCGGCGCTTCGACCGGGACCGCGGGCCAGACCGAGTACGCCTGCGTGAACTTCGGCACCTCCGCCGTCGACAACGACATCTGGTATGAGTGGACCCCGGACGCGACCGGCACAGCCGTCGTCACGAACTGCGGGCTCGCCAACCACGACAGCATGCTCTTGGCGTACCCGTCGACCCCCGGCGCCTGCCCTGCGCAAGACACCGCGATCGCGTGCAATGACGACGCCTGCGGCCTGCAGTCGACGATCTACTTCTCCTGCGTCCAAGGCCAACCCATCCTCCTCCAGGTGGGCTCCTTCGCGGGCTCGCCTGCCGGCGCAGGCTCGATCGACATCTCGATCGGGACCAGCGCGACCAACGATGACTGCGCCAACGCGACCCTCATCGCAGGGCAAGGCACCTTCAACTGGAGCAACCTCGGCGCGACCATGAGCCCAGAGGGCCAGAACGAAGGGATCTGCTATCAGTTCGGCTCATCCAATGTTGAGAACGACGTCTGGTTCCGATGGACGGCAGACGCGACAGGCCAGGCCATCATCTCGACCTGCGGAGGCGCGCAGAACGACACAAAGATCGCTGCCCACACGGCCCCCAGCGCTGGCGCGTGCGTCACCGCCGGGAGCGCCATCGCCTGCAATGACGACGCCTGCGGTTTCCAGTCGACGATCTCATTCGCGGTGACACAGAACACGGACTATGTCATCCAGCTCGGGAGCTACCCGGGCTCTGCCTCCTTCGGCTTCGGCACCTTCGACATCACGATCGGCGGCGGCGGCGGCGGCACCACAGGTGACGCCTGCGCGAACCCGATCGCGATCTCCGGGCAAGGGAACTTCCCCTGGGACTCCACCTTCGCCTCCGCAGGCCCCGAGGCTCAGACCGAAGCCGCCTGCAACACCCACAACGGCTACGGCCCCGGCGTGGCCAATGACGTTTGGTATGAGTGGACCGCTGACGCCACCGGCTACGTGACGGTCTCGACCGTGAACAACACGACGATCGCCACCAAGATCGCTGCTTATCCCAGCACCGGCTGCCCGACCGTCGGCTCTGCGATCGTCTGCAACGACGACAACCTCGACACCTTCCAGTCGATGATTCAGTTCGCCGTCGTGTCTGGCAACAAGTACATGCTGCAGATGGGGACCTGGCAGAACGCCACGGGGGGCACCGGGACCTTCGACGTCTCGATCAACACGAGCCCCGTCCTCGGTGACAACTGCGACAACCCGATCGCGATCACTGGCCCCGCCAGCTTTACTGCGGACACCTCGACCGCGTCCACCGGCGGCTTCGGGCAAGAGGAAGACCTCTGCGAGCACTTCGGAAACAACGAGTTCACCGACGACCTGTGGTACGAGTGGACCGCTCACGCGAGCGGCCTCGCGCACGTGTTGACATGCAACACCGGCTCGAGCGACAGCAAGCTCGGCGTCTACCCTGGCGGCGTATGCCCCCTGCCCCAGACGTCGCTCGCTTGCGAAGATGACTCCTGCGCCTTCCTCACGGAGGTCACCTTCGACGCGGTCGCTGGTGAGTCCTACCTCATCCAGGTAGGGAACTACGCCTTCGCGGCCCCGGGCACCTTCTCGGTCGACATCTACGTCGACAGCAACCTCGCTGCGAACCCCTTCTGCTTCGGCGATGGCGGCGGCGGCGGCACCCAGTGCCCCTGCGGCAACGCGGGCAGCATCGGGCGCGGCTGCGCGAACGGAGCGGACCCGACTGGCGCTGAGCTCACGGTCTCAGGCACAGGCAGCATCACCATCGGTGACACCGTCTTGTCCTCGAACGGTCTCGATCCCACCCAGCCCGGCCTCTACTTCCAAGGGAACAACGCCATCAACGGCGGCATCGGCATCCAGTTCGGTGACGGCCTGCGCTGCGCGGGCGGCGGCGTCGTCAGACTCCAGGTGCGCTTCGCTAGCGCCACGGGCGAGTCCGCCACGACGGTCGACGTCGGCGCCATCGGCGGCGTCTCCCCTGGAGACGTGAAGCGTTACCAGCTCTGGTACAGGAACCCCAACACCAGCATCTGCGGCTCCCAGTTCAACCTCACGAACGGGATGGAGCTGGTCTGGTCCGCCTAGAGCCTCTGCTCGAAAGACAAAGAGCCCGGGGGGGGGGGGGGGGGGGGGGGGGGGGGGGGGGGGCGGGGGGGGGGGGCGGGGGGGGGGGGGGGGGGGGGGGGGGGGGGGGGGGGGGGGGCC
>JAKVCE010000250.1 GCA_022447405.1 Planctomycetota bacterium
CCGACCCCTCAGGGAGGCCTCGTCGAGGTCGACCTGAAGCGCGTCTCTACGGACATCTGCAAGTTCGGCTTCTACGTCGACGGCGAGCCTCGCCCGAACCTCCTCGATGGCCTGGGACTCACCGTCTGGACCGGCGAGGTCGTCGGCTCGACGGGCTCTGAGGTCATGATGAGCTTCAGCCTCTATGGTTCGCGCGGCTGGATCCGCAACGAGGGCACGATGACCCACCTGATGCCGCGCCCCGCAGCAGACAACGACTGGGGCAACAGCTGGACCTACATCGTCGACGAGGCAGAGCTCCTCAGCCGCGGCATCAAGCCCGAGCTGTCCTGCGAGAGCGACGCGCTCCTTGAGCTCCCGGTAGACGCTGGCCGCAGCTCCCTGATCCGACAGGACACCAACGAGAACATCGGCTCTGACTGCGGCGGATACGAGTGCAAGGTCGCTATGGAGACTGACTACCAGCTCTATCAGGTCTTCGGCGGCATCAACCCCCTCACCACCTACGCCGCGAGCCTCCTCGCCTACGGCAGCTCGCGCTACGCAGAGCAGATCGACACCACGCTCACCTACCCCTACTTGCAGTTCTACACGAACTCGAACGACCCCTGGAGCTCACAGGACAGCGGCGGCAGCTCTGTCGACTTGCTCTACGAGTTCCAGGCCGCGTGGGCGGGGAACGTCCCGAACGACTGCGTCCTCGGCCACTTCCTCTCAGGCGCAGGCCTGGGCGGCGGCGTCGCCTGGCTCGACGTGCTCTGCAACAACACCTACAACTTCGGCGTCAGCGGCAACATCAACGGGAACCTGAACTTCCCCGTGTCGCAGGGCCCTGATCAGTGGGACGCCATGGTCTGGCTGCATGAGATCGGCCACAACTTCGACGCGATCCACACGCACGACTACTGCCCGCCGGTGGACGAGTGCGCGCCGAACGGTTACTTCGGCAGCTGCCAGAACCAGCAGAACTGCACGAACCAGGGCACGATCATGAGCTACTGCCACCTCTGCTCTGGCGGCACGGCCAACGTCACGACCTACTTCCACCCGACCTCGATCAGCTACATGCAGGCCGCCGCAGCCGGATGCCTCCCGTCGCTGGTCCCGATCACGGTCAACCCGCCGACCCTGAGCGCGCCCGCTGTCCCGATCACTGTCACAGCGAACATCTCGGGAGCGCCCCTCCTCGGGACCTACCCGGAGGTCTTCTTCGGCTACAGCGGCAGCATCGACTCTGCCGTCGCGATGACGGACCAAGGCGGCGGCGTCTGGAGCGCTGACCTGCCCGGAGCAAGCTGCGGCGACCAGCCCGAGTTCTACGTGACCTACGTCGACACGACCTGCGGCGTCGTCACGGTCCCCTCGGGCGCCCCGGCGGAGACCTTCTCTGTGGAGATCGGCGTCGTCGCGGAGCTCCTCTCCGATGACCTCGAGTCCAACTCTGGCTGGGTCGCAGGCGACCCCTCCGATACGGCGACAACTGGTCTGTGGGAGCGCGTCGACCCGATCGGCACAGACGCTCAGCCCGGCGATGACCACACCTCTGGCGGCAGCTTCTGCTTCGTCACGGGCCAAGGCTCCAACGGCGGCAGCCTCGGCGAGAACG
The DNA here is from genome assembly GCA_022447405.1 of Planctomycetota bacterium. Taxonomy (GTDB): domain Bacteria; phylum Planctomycetota; class UBA1135; order UBA1135; genus JAKVCE01. Next base: position 1,607 of record JAKVCE010000250.1, read on the forward strand.
ACGTCGACGGCGGCACGACCACTCTGTACTCGCCCGTCTACGACCTGACCGGCACCACGGCTCCGATGATGAGCTACTGGCGCTGGTACTCGAACAACGCGGGCGCTTCACCTGGAGCAGACACCTTCATCATCCAGCTCTCCAACGACGGCGGCTCCTCATGGAGCGACGTCGAGGTGATCGGCCCCACGGGCCCGGGCACCTCGGGCGGTTGGATCCAGCACATGTTCCCCGTCGCGAGCGTCCTCGCTCCGACCGCGAACATGCAGCTGCGCTTCCTCGCGAGCGACCTCGGCTCCGGCTCGATCATCGAGGCCGCGATCGACGACCTGCAGATCATCGACATGACCTGCGACAGCGGGACCGGCGTGGGCACGAACTACTGCCAGACCGGCGCCAACGGCGCGCTGATCAGCGCAGAAGGGAGCGCGAGCGTGAGCGCGAACGACCTCACCCTGATCGCTGAGAACATCCCGGACAACACCTTCGGGCTGTTCTACTTCGGCAACGGCTCAGCCAACGCCCCCCTCGGCAACGGCACCCGCTGCGTCACGGTCAACTTCGCGACCACGCGCCTCGGTCCCCCGATGAACTCCGGCTCGAGCGGCGGCTACACCCGAGCAGTCGACCTGCCCCAGCCCGATCCGAACGGGAGCACGATCAACCCCGGCTCCACCTGGTACTTCCAGGCGTGGTTCCGCGACGGTTCATCGAGCGACCTGACGGACGGTCTGCAGATCGACTTCACCCCGTAGGGGCGAGAGTCCAGAAAGAACGGAGCGGGCCCGGCGCAGCGTCGCCGGGGCCGCTCTCTCTTTGCAGGAGCGCGCTCGGCTGAGCGTGGCTGAGGACCACGTCCCTGCGTCGCTACAATCTCTCGCATGTTCACCTCTCAATGCATCGCCGCCCTGCTCCTCGCCTCCCCTACACCTCAAGACGGCGCCGAGCTCATCTGGACCGACGTCCGCTCGCTCACCATCGAAGGTCAAGGCTGGAGCGAGCTGAAGAGCCCCTTTGACAGGCTCCCAGCCAAGGCGGAGGGCGTCGTCCGCGAGCCCGTCTGGACGCTCTCACGTGACTCCGCGGGCATCGCTGCTCGCTTCGTGACGGACGCGACCGAACTCCACTGCAAGTGGAGCTTGATCGACGCGAAGCTCGAGATGTCACACATGCCAGCGACCGGCGTGAGCGGAGTGGACCTCTATGTCCGCGATGACGAGGGCGTCTGGCGTTGGCTCGCTTGTCCCCGACCAAACCGTCAAGAGATGAGCGCCAAGCTCGTCAGCGGGATCGACCCAGGCATCCGCGAATACATGCTCTACCTGCCCCTCTACAACGGCGTGACGAGCTGCGCGGTCGGCGTGCCAGCCTCCGCGAACATCAAACCCGGACCGGCGAGACCAAAGGAGCGCAGCAAACCCATCGTCTTCTACGGGACCTCCATCACCCACGGAGGCTGCGCCTCAAGACCTGGGATGCCCCACCCCATGATCCTCGGACGTAGCCTCGATCGCCCCATCATCAACCTCGGCTTCTCGGGCAACGGGCGCATGGACCTTGAGCTCGCAGACCTCCTTGGGGAGCTCGACGCCTCCGTATTCATCATCGACTGCCTCCCCAACATGAACGGCGCGAGCGTCTCCGAGCGGGTCGTGCCATTCGTCACCAAGCTCCGTCAACATCGGCCGAAGACTCCGATCTTGCTGGTAGAGGACCGCAGCTTCTCCAACTCCTTCCTCCTCTCATCAAAGCGCAGACACCACGAGGCGAGCAGGGCAGCGCTGAGGAGAGGCTTCGAAGAGTTGAAGGACGGCGGCATGAGAGACCTCCACTACCTGGAGGGAGCTGAGCTCCTCGGCAATGAGGACACGGTCGATGGCTCACACCCCACGGACCTCGGCTTCATACGCCAGGCAGCTGTCTTTGAGAGCTCTCTCAAGCCGCTCCTCTAGGAGCAGCAGGCCTCCTCTGCGCCCCCGGCGCATCCTTCAGCGCCGGTGTATCCACTACATCATCTCGAATCCCGGGCGTTCGGATTACACTGGGAGCACCTGAAGGATTGGCACCGATGAGAAACCAACAACTGCTCCAACGACGTCAACTCCTGCAAGCGGGCGCCGTCTTTGGATTGGGCTTCTCGGACATCCTGCGCGCCACGAGCCGGGCGCCGCTCGATGACGAGTTCCCCGCGCGCGCGACGTCGGTCATCCACGTGCATCTGCCTGGCGGACTCGCTCACCAGGACAGCTTCGACCCGAAGCCCTACTCACGCTCGCCTACCGCGGGCAGATATGGG
>JAKVCE010000251.1 GCA_022447405.1 Planctomycetota bacterium
GCAGGGGACGACCGGCGCCTTCTTGAGGCCGCTGCCTCTGATCGTGAGCTTCTGCCTCATCGTCTCTCTCCTGGAGGCGCTCCTCATCCTCCCCGTCCACCTCGCCTTCCACTCCGGGGTCGTACGCGCGGCGGCTGAGACCGGGCCGCGCTGGTACGAGCCGCTGCAGCGGGTGTATCAGGGGGTCTTGCGGGTCTGCCTCGAGCGCCGCCTCGCGTTCGTCACCGCGGCGATCTCCGTGTGCGTTCTCCTCATCAGCTTCGCGACGACCCACATGAAGTTCGTCCTCTTCGACGACTTCGAGTCCAAGTTGATCTTTGTCGGCGTGCGCATGGAGGAGGGGGTCGGCCTCGCGGAGACCACGCGGGCGACGCGCGAGATCGAGCGCAGGGTGATGACCTTGCCGCCGGAGGAGATGGAGTCCATTCAGTCCTCGGTGGGGATCTACTCGGAGGACGGGATCCGCGTAGAGCTCGCTCAAAACCTCTCCCAGGTGACGGTGGAGCTCTCCGAGGGGGCGCGGCGTGAGCGCTCCACCCAAGAGATCACCGAGAACATTCGGCAGCTCTTGGAGGACCCGCCCAGGGGGGTGGCGGATGTCTCGCTGGGGCAGCCTCAGGCTGGGCCCTCAGGGAAGGCGATCGACATCTGGATCTCGGGCCCAGACCTCGCTGTCTTGGACGAGGCGGCGGGCGAGCTGAAGGAGGTGCTCGTCACCTTCGGCGGGGTCGAGGGGGCTAGGGACAACGTGGACAGCGGCAAGCCTCAGATCGAGCTCAACCTGCGCGAAGACGCGCGCGCCTTGGGGGTGAGTGAGGTGGACCTCGGCGGTCAGTTGGCGGCCGCCTTCGTGGGGCTCGAGGCGGCGCGCCTGCGCCGCGGCAAGGACGAGGTGCGGGTCGTGGTGAAGCTGCCTGAGGCGGTGCGGGAGGACCCCGCCTCGATGGAGGCGCTCCTCGTCACCGTCCCCAGCGGAGACCGCGTGCCCCTAGGGACGCTGGCTGAGGTCTCAGAGGGGCCGGGGCCAGTGACGATCGTTCGGGACAAGCGCGAGCGCACGGTCAACGTCGTCGCAGATGTGGATCGAGACGTCACCTCTGCGCGCGAGGTCACGGCGGCGCTCAAGGAGCCCCTCGAGGCCCTGCGGGAGCGCTACGACGGCTACCGCTTTGAGGTCCGCGGGGACGCTGAGGACACGCAGGAGACCTTGGACAGTCTCTACCGCGCCCTCATCGTCTCTGCGCTCCTGATCTATTTGATCCTCGGGACTCTCTTTCGCTCCTACGCGCAGCCCTTCGTGATCATGTTCATTATCCCCTTCGGAGCGATGGGCATGATCTTTGGTCACATGGTCATGGGCCGCTCGCTCGGGATCATGTCCCTGATCGGGCTCTTGGCCCTCTCTGGGGTCGTGGTCAATGACTCGCTGATCTTCGTGGACTTCGTAAACCAGCGGCGACGCGATGGGGCGAAGCTCGTGGAGGCGCTCTTGGACGCCGGCAGGGTGCGCTTCCGCCCGATCTTGCTGACCTCGATTACGACCATGCTGGGGTTGAGCCCGCTCGCCTTCTTCGCCACCGGGCAAGCCCGCTTCTTGCAGCCGATGGCGATCACGCTCTTTTTCGGGCTGGCCATCGCGACGGGTCTGGTGCTGATCCTTATCCCATGCACCTATGGCATCTTGATGGACCTGCAGGCCTTCTTCCGGTCACCCCGCGCCTTCCTCTCGAGGATGTTCGGCGGTGACGAGTTACACCCAGAGGGTGGTGGAATCACATGACTGAGATTCGAGTGATCGAGACGCTGGAGGAGGCGCTTGAGCGCGCCCCTCGCTTGGAGGAGATCGCCTCCGCTACCCGAGAGGACCTGGGGGAGGACCCCCTGGCGTCGGGTGCTGTTGAGGAGTTCTTGCGCGCGCGCGTTGAGGAGCCAGAGACGCTGCTGCTCGTGGCGGGAGACGCGGTCGGGCTCTGCCTCACGGGCGCTTGGAGCGAGCCGCTCAGCGGCGAGCGCTACGCAGCGGTGCTGGCCCTGCACGTAGATCCGGCGATGAGGCACCGCGGCGTCGCGCGCGCCCTCGTCGCGCGGGCAGTGGAGCTGCTCCGTGAGCGCGGGATCATGCACCTCGGCGCACGGGTAGAGCACAACGATGACGCGCGGATCTCTATGGGCGAGCGCTGGGGATGGACGCGCGCCTGGGAGTGGATGGACTCAGGGCCTGAGGGCTGAGCTTGCTCAGCGCGCGGCGCGCGCGCGCTCCGCGAGCTTGATAAGGCTCGCGTCAAAGTCGGCGCCGATGCGCCAGGAAAAGACCGGGCCGAGGGCGCGCTCCATCGGACCGCCGAGCTCGCCGCGCAGGGACCACTCGATCATGACGCCATCATCGGCAGGCAGGTAGCGCAGCGCGCCGCGGGTCGGCTCGGTGTCCCGCTCAAAGGTCATGTCGTACCAGACGCCCTTCTGGATGTCAGAGGCTGTGAGCTCGATGCGCCCTGCGCCTGCGTCGCCCTCACGCCAGACGTGCCATGCGCCAACGTCCGCGCTGGGGTCGGAGTACTCGTGTACGAGCTCGCGGTCGTCGTCGCTCCAAGCGGTCCACTCCCGCCAGCGCTTGAGGTCGGTGATGAGCGGGTGGAGCTCTTCCCTGGAGGCCTCGATCGTGAGCGTGCGTCGGACCTCGAAGTGGTCTGGGAGCAGGAGCCCTAGGAGGAAGACGAGCGCGACGGTCCCGAAGAAGAGGAGCACGCAGGCCTTGAGGGCGCGCTGGAGCCAGCGCGTTATCCCTTGCTCTACCATCCGGCGGCGTACCCGTCCTTCCGGGACTCGCTCGCGCCGTGATACACGCCCGTCTCCGGGTCCCTGAGGATCGCCTGGTAGCCGCCGAAGACGCCGGTCCCTGTGACGACCTCATGGCCCCGCTCTCTGAGCGCGCCCGCTGCGCTCATCAGGCCGCTCTCGAGGTGGACCTGGCCGCCGTCCTTCATGCGCGTCCCGGTCGGCTGGCTGGAGCCTGTGTGCACGACGCGTGCGGCGTCGCCCGCCTCCTGCAAGTTCATGTCGAAGTCTAGGAGGTTCATCACGACCTGTGCGTGCGCCTGCGGCTGCGTAGCGCCGCCCATCACGCCGAAGGCGAGCCAGGGCGCTCCATCCTTTGTGACGAAGGCGGGGATGATCGTGTGGAAGGGGCGCTTCTTGGGCTCGTAGGAGTTCGGCCTGCCCGGGGTCAGGTCGAAGAGCTCGCCGCGGTCCTGCAGGATGAATCCAAGCTCCGCAGGTGCCAGGCCGCAGCCCATGCCGCGGTAGTTGCTCTGGATGAGCGAGACCATGTTGCCAGCCTCGTCTGCTGTGCAGAGGTAGACCGTGTCTCCCTCCTCAGCGACCACAGGTCCCGCGGGCTGCGACTTGGCGGCCTCCTTCGAGTTGATGAGCTCTCGGCGCTCGTCCGCATACTCCTTGGAGATGAGGCGCTCGATCGGCGCGCGGGCGAAGTCCGGGTCCGCGTAGAGACGCGCGCGGTCTTCGAAGACGAGCTTCTTGGCCTCGACGAAGTGGTGGAGGTGATCGGGGCTCCCATAACCCCACTCTCTGATGGGGTAGGGCTCGAGGAGGTTCAAGAGGGAGAGGGCTGCGATCCCTTGTCCGTTGGGGGGGAGCTCCCAGAGCTCGACCCCGCGGTAGCTCGTGGAGACCGGTTCCACCCACTCGGATGTGTGGGCGGCCATGTCCGCGGCCGTGAGGAACCCGTCATGCTCGGCCATCCAAGCGCCGAGCTCTTCGGCGATCGCGCCTCGGTAGAAGACCTCGCGGCCGCCCTCGGCGATGCGCGTGAGGGTGCGCGCGAGGTTCGGGTTGCTGAAGAGCTCGCCCTCTCTGGGCGCGCGGCC
>JAKVCE010000252.1 GCA_022447405.1 Planctomycetota bacterium
GGGGGGGGGGGGGGGGGGGGGGGGGGGGGGGGGGGGGGGGGGGGGGGGGGGGGGGGGGGGGGGGGGGGGGGGCGGGGCGGGGGGGGGGGGGGGGGGGGGGCCCGGGGGCGGGGGCCGCGTCGCTCATGAGCTCACGCGCCGAGGTCAGCCGCGTCGAGCGTGTCGAGCAGGGTCTCGATCTCTGAGGGGAAACCTCGCTCAGAGTATGTCTGGACCAAGTTGTTCACTTGCCTCAGGAAGAGGGTCCGGTCGCTCGATCCGCGGAACCAGCTCGAGTCAAAGCCGAGGTCGTGGCTCGCGAGGTACGACATCAGCGAGGCCTGTGATCGGATCCTGCAGCCGTGGAAGGGGTCGACGATGCGGCTCGTGCGCAGGCCGTGGAGCCGGAGCATCACGTGACCGGGGAGAGGGAGGATCGACGCGCGCAGCCCGACGCGGCGAGCGACGAAGAGGTAGACGGCGCAGAGGCTCAGCGGGAGTCCGCTGCGCGTCTCGAGCACTCGGTGGAGGTGCACGTTGTCCGGGTGGTGATAGTCGCCGTCTCCGCCGGAGAACCCGAAGGTCTTGCTGAGGTAATCGCAGAGCACGCCCGCGCGCTCGAGCTCCGTGCCGCAGCTCTCCGAGCGGCGCTCGATCTCATCCGCGAAGGCGTCGAGTGTTCGCCTGTAAGGGCGCGCGTCGAGGGCTGGATCATGTACGCGCCCAAGCAACAGGAGCCCAGCCTCTAGGTCGACTCGAGCACGAGTCGCGAAGGAGACCAGGCGTCGCCTGACCGCAGCGCGGTCGAGCTCTAAGAGCAAGGTGCGAGCGTGGCCGCGGGTCCTGGCGTCCTCTGATTTGGAGGCCTTCAAGAGCAGGGGCCGGCCGCGCTTCCCAGCGGCGTGGAACTGAAGGCGGAGCTCATCACGGACGAGCTTGGAGTCATCACCCAAGAGCCGCGCGAGCGCGCGGAGGTGGCCGCGATCGGCCCGCCGAGCCTCGTCCTCAGCGAGGAGCAGCTGAGGGAGCGCAGCGGCTCCTTGCGCTAGGGACTCGCTGCCCGCCTTCCCCTCGGCGGGGTCAGCCTGCTGCTCTGCGCTCTGCTCTGGACTCTTCACCTGTTTGGGGCGCTCCTCGGTGAACCCACCCTATCGCGAATCGTCCCCGACGCTGCCCTTCTATGGGCCAAAACAGCGCCCTCTCAACCCCTAGAAGGGCTCTCTGAGCCCTGTCCTTGAAGAGTCCGCGGGTCGTCATTGCGGGCGCTCATCCGCCCTCATATCCTAGTTGCCTCAAAAACCCAGCGAGCCCACCAAAAACAGCCCTCGCACCGCCCCCTTAAGACCGTATCAACCCACCCATGACCCCCTCGAGAGACAGCAGAAGCGTGGTGATCACGCACGCCCTGCGCACCCCGATCGGGCGCTATCTGGGGTCCTTCAAGGACCTCTCTGCCGCCGATCTGGGCGCCTCTGTCGTGGGAGAGCTCGTGCGACGCGCTGGGCTCGACGCGGACGGGGTCGGCGAGGTCGTCATGGGCAACGGGCGTCAGGCTGGGGGCGGTCCAAACGTCGCCCGACAGATCGCTCACCGCTCCGGGCTCGGTGACCACGTGCCTGCGTGGACGATGAACATGGCCTGCGGCTCAGGGCTGAAGGCCATCGAGAGCGTCGCATCTGCCATCGCCGCAGGGCGCTACGAGGTCGGCATCGCTGGGGGTACGGAGAGCATGAGCGGCTTGCCCTTCTTCCTCCCGAAGATGCGCCTGGGGTACCGCCTCGGCCACGCCAAGGTGGTCGACGCGATGTATCAGGACGGCTTCGTCTGCCCGCTCGCTGACATGGTGATGGGGGAGACCGCAGAGGGTCTCGCAGGGGACCTCAACATCTCACGTGAAGAGCAGGACGCCTTCGCGCTCGATTCTCAGCAGAAGGCTGGGGCGGCCGCAGCGGGCGGACGCTTCGATGAGGAGCTCGCCCCGGTCGAGGTGCCGCAGCGCAAGGGAGACCCTCTCACGGTCTCGGCAGACGAGCACATGCGCCCGGACACGACGCTGGAGAAGCTCGCCAAGCTCCCGCCGGTCTTCGGCGGGACGATCTCCGCGGGCAACTCCTCTGGGATTACGGACGGCGCAGCAGGCCTCGTCCTCATGAGCGCGGAGGAGGCAGCCCGACGCGGCCTCGAGCCCCTCGCCACCATCGGCGAGAGCGCACAAGCTGGCGTTGACCCCAAGCGCATGGGGATCGGACCTGTCCCTGCAGTCCGAGCCCTCGAAGAGAAGAACGGGCTCGCGCCCGCCGACTATGACCTCGTCGAGCTCAACGAGGCCTTCGCGGCCCAAGTCATCGCTTGCCAGCGGGAGCTCAACTTCCCAGAGGACCGCTTGAACGTGAACGGCGGCGCGATCGCCCTCGGTCACCCGATCGGAGCCACTGGCGCTCGCGTGGTCGTGACCCTCGTGCATGAGATGGCCAGGCGAGGCTCGGCGAGCGGCCTCGCGACGCTCTGCATCTCGGGCGGTATGGGGATCGCCTGCGCGTTCCACCGCGACCCAGCCTGAGCGCGCGGCTGCCCCGACTCCACATCCAAGCGGCGCGAGCGCGTCGCTCTCATCTCTCAACTCAACAGACACTCTCAAACAACCAACACACGGAGCATCAAGGATGCAGATCGAAACAGTCGGCGTAGTGGGCTGCGGCCTCATGGGTCACGGCATCGCGCAGATAGCTGCCCAGGGCGGCTACAAGGTGATCGTCTCTGAGGCGGATCAAGGCGCCCTCGACAAGGGCCTCTCGCGCATCGAGAAGTCCCTCGCGAAGCTCGCTGAGAAGCTCGTGGAGAAGGGCAAGAAGAGCGCCGAGGATGCTGAGGCCGACGCGGCCGCGGCCTTCGGGCGGATCTCGGGCACCCTCGACCGCGCAGACCTCGCTGACTGCGACCTCATCTGCGAGGCCATCGTCGAGAACCTCGAGGTGAAGAATGAGCTCTTCAGGGAGCTGGGCGCGAGCGTGAAGGAGTCCTGCATCTTCGCGACCAACACCTCCTCCTTCCCCGTCGCGGAGATGGCCGCTGCTTCTGGCCGCCCGTCGCGCTTCGTCGGCCTGCACTTCTTCAACCCCGTGCAGCTCATGCGCCTCGTCGAGGTCGTGCACACGGACGAGACCGACGAGGAGGTCTTCGCAGCCGCTCGCGCCTTCGGTGAGGCCTGCGGCAAGACCGCCGTCTCCTGCAAGGACACGCCCGGCTTCGTCGTGAACCGACTCCTGGTGCCTTACATGGTGCAGGCGCTCGAGATGCTCGACCGAGGCGACGCCTCCAAGGAAGACATCGACGCCGCCATGCAGCTTGGCTGCGGTCACCCGATGGGACCGATCACCCTGACCGACTACGTCGGTCTCGACACCACCCTCTTCATCCTCCAAGGCTGGGCCGAGCGTTACCCGGACGAGCCTGCCTTCGGCGTCCCCGCCATCCTCGAGCGCTATGTCGCCGAGGGCAAGCTGGGCCGCAAGGTCGGTGAGGGCTTCTACGACTGGAACGCTGACAAGAAAGCCTGAGGTGAACCACATGACCATCTTCAACACCCTCCTCCTCTCCATCGCCCCGATGGCTCCCGATGCTGTCACCTCATGGGACGCGCCCGGTGTCTACATCTCTGGGAGCGCCTTCGAGGTGACCGTCACGATCAGCGCCCCTGAGGGCGGCGCGGTCCCCGCCTGGCACCTCTCGCCCGCGGCCTTTGAGGTCGCGAAGAGCCCCTTGGGCGACCGGGGCAAGTCCTCGATCGAGCTCGCCAAGGGCGCCCAGCTCACCCTCACCTATGACCTCGGTCCCGCCATTGAGGCGGCCGGTAGCGCGGGCGGCGGCTCCCTGAGCCTCGCCGTC
>JAKVCE010000253.1 GCA_022447405.1 Planctomycetota bacterium
GCGCCGAGTGGATCGAGGGCGGCGAGATGCCGATGGACCTCTGGGCAGTGGACATCCGCCGCTTTGGCGCGCACCACGCGGACCCGGAGTGGACCCTGGAGCGGACGATCGAGGCGACCGGTCACCACTACGCCATGTCTTGGCCGCACGAGGAGTGGACCTCGGCGCGCGGGCGCCGCAAGTCACCGCTCTATGAGGACCTCAAGGCGAACGGCGCGTGCTTTGGCGAGAAGCTCGGCTGGGAGCGCCCGAACTGGTTCGCGCCTGAGGGCGTTGAGCCAAAGGACGAGCACACCTACGGGCGGCCGAACTGGTTCGAGCACGTGGGCCGCGAGCACGCAGCCGCGCGGGAGGCCGTCGCGCTCTTCGACCAGACCTCCTTCGCGAAGTTCCGCGTCAAGGGTCCTGACGCTTGCGCCGGGCTCTCTTGGGTCTGCGCGGGTGACGTCGACCGCCCTGTCGGCTCGCTCATCTACACTCAGCTCTTGAACGCCCGCGGAGGCATCGAGTGTGACCTCACGGTCGCGCGCCTCGCGGAGGATGAGTTCTACATCGTCACGGGCACCGGCTACGCCACGCATGACCTGCACTGGATCCGCCGCAACCTCCCAGAGGGTCTCTCTGTCGAGGTCTCTGACGTGACGGAGGAGCGCGCTGTGATCGGCGTGCAGGGCCCGCTCTCGAGGGCCCTCCTCTCCGAGCTCACCGACGCCGACCTCTCCAACGAGGGTTTCCCCTTCCTCACCACCCAGGAGCTCGAGCTCGCAGGCGTCACCGCGCGCGCGCTGCGGGTGACCTTCGTCGGCGAGCTCGGCTGGGAGCTGCACGTGCCGAAGGAGAGCGCGCGCGCGCTCTACGCCGCGCTCAAGGAGGCGGGTGAGCAGCACGGGCTCCTCGACGCAGGCTATCGCGCCACGGAGTCCCTCCGCTTGGAGAAGGGCTATCGCATCTGGGGTCGCGACATCACCCCCGACAACACGCCGATCGAGGCGGGCCTCTCCTTCGCGACTAAGCTCACTAGCGACGCCCCCTTCCTCGGACGCGACGCGCTCCTCGCGCAGAAGGAGGCCGGGCTACCGACGAAGCGCCTGGCGACCTTCTCGATCCAAGACCCGGAGTGCATCCTCCTCGGTCGCGAGACGATCTACCGCGACGGCGAGCGCGCCGGTTACATCACGAGCGGCGGCTGGGGCTACACGATTGGCGCGGCTATCGGCATGGGCTACGTCCGCGCCGACCCAGCGATCGGTCGGGACGAGCTGCTCTCCTCCTCATACGAGCTCGAGGTCGCGACCGAGCGCGTCCCCTGCGAGGTGACGCTCAGCCCGCTCTACGACCCGAAGCGCGAGAAGATCCTCGCCTGAGCCCTCAGCCCTGCTCGGCGTGCAGGGCGTCGAGCTCTTCGAGCTTGAGCCGCACCGTGGCGATGTAGGGGGACTCTCCCTTCGCCCAGTGGCCGTAGGTCGTCGTGACGATCGTCCCGTCGGGGAGGAGGAGGACGCCTGGGTAGGCGCAGTCCGCGCTCCTGTGGTTGTCCATGAGGCGGACGCGGTACTGCCCCTCTCTGCCACCGACGATGTCCTCCCAGGTCCCGACCCAGGCGACCCAGTCACCATGAGTGGGGGACTCGAGGGTGCGGTCGCGGAAGGAGATGAAGAGCCTGCCGTCTGGCGCGTAGACCGCCGTGTGACGGTCGCCGGTCAGCGAGGCTGGGACCTGCCGCGGCGGTGACCAGGTCCTCCCCTCGTCGGTGGAGAAGATCACGTAGGAGTTCTTCCTGCGGCTGTTCTCACGCAGGAGCACAGCGAGGGTGCCGCCGTCTGGTGAGCGGATGACGCCGGGCTCGCAGAGGTGGACGTCGCTGCGAGAGAAGATCGCCTCGGGCTCGCTCCAGGTGAGGCCGCCGTCCCTCGTGCGGGTCTGGTAGAGGGTGAAGACGATGGGCTGCTCTTGCTTGGCGTCCTTACGGATGAAGCGGCCGTCGTCGTGGAACATGCACACGTAGTGCCCGGGCTCGCCCTTCACGGCGAAGTCACAGCCCATGACTACGATGCCGCCCCACTCGCCAGCGGGCTTGAGGGGTGACCAGGTCTCGCCCTCGTCCTCCGTGACGGCGAAGCGCGCGGGGTAGAGGCCTGACCACATGATGATGCGCTTCTTGCCTTGCGCGTCCGTCATGCGGTGGAGGGTCGGGACCTCTCTGCTGCCGGCCCAGTTCTCCGGAGTAGGGATGCGCTCGCTCCAAGTGAGGCCGCCGTCAGTGGAGCGCTTGTAGACGATGCCGCCGCGCCCGTGCCCCTTCGGGTAGACGCAGAGGATCGTCTTCTGGTCGTCGAGGAGCACGGTGGTGGGGTGCCCGAGGTATTGGCCGGCTTCGCGGTCGACGGTCACCTGGCGGTGAGCCTCTCCGGCGAGGTCGATGGTGGGGATCGTGTACCCGCGCGGCAGGACGTTCTGGGCGTGGGCCGCTGCGGAGACGCAGGCGAGGGCGAAGAGTGCAGGGAGAAGGCGAGAGGTGATCATGGCGTCCCGATCTTAGAGAGCCCTCTTGTGCCTGCCAAACAGCGGCGCTGCCGTGCCTGGTATATGCTGCGGGCATGTCAAGCCGCGCGATCCTCCAGAGCGGCGTGCTCTCCATGCTCGCTCTCGCTGCCCCGGTCTCTGCGCAGAGCGAGGGAGACCGCGCGGAGCTCATCCACGCGCGCGACTGGTTTTACTGGATCGGCGAGGAGCCGCGGCTAGAGTCCTTTGAGGGGCGCGCCGTCCTCCTGCACTTCTTCGTTTGTGAAGAGCCCAAGAAGTCGAACTGGCTCGGGGTGATGCGTGCGCAGCGTGAGTTCGGTGACAAGGGCTTACAGATCCTGGCGATCACCCCGGACGACTCCACGACGGTGGCCGCGCTCCTGGAGGAGTTCCCCCTGCCCTTCCCCGTCGGCGCTGGCAGCCCGATGAACTCCAAGTGGGGGATGGGGGAGTATGGGCAGGTGCTCATCGACGCCAAGGGCGACGTCTTCTACCGCGCGGGCGCGTCGAACGCAGTCTGGGACGGGAAGATCGGCAAGGTGATCCGAAACACCGAGCGCCTCGGGGCGCGCGCCCACCTGCGCCTCACGCCCCAAGGGGAGCAGCCGAAGAAGTTCAAGAAGGCGATCGATCTCTTGAGAGGTGGAGAGCTCGCGAAGGCTGACGCCGCCCTCGAGAAGATCGCGGACAGCTCCAAGGAGGAGGAGCGTGTCGCGGCCGCTTCGCTGCGCGACGAGCTCAAGGTCCACGTCGAGCGCGTGATGGGCGGCGTTCGTCGCGAGCTCGAGCGCGGGAAGGTGCTCTTCGCCCGCGAGGTCTTGGAGGAGCTCGTCAAAGACTTGAAGAAGCACGACCTCGGCGAAGCCGCGCGCGCCTTGCTCACCGAGCTCGAGGCCGACGCGAAGCACGCGGAGGAGGTCGAGGCCGCCGAGACCCTCGCCGGGATCGTCGACGCCTTCTTCCGCCGGGGATGGGAGAAGAACGTGGATCGCTGGGAGCGCCTGATGGAAGAGCACCCCACGACGCACGCCGCCAAGGTCACGCGCCTCTTCTGGTTGCCGCGCCCTTGGTGAGAGAGATGTCAGGGCGGGCTCTCCTCTTGTGCGCGCTCGCCGTCGGCGTCTCGTCGAGCTTGAGCTGCCGCTCGCTCGGAGGCGCTGCGCTTCGCCCCAATGTTGTCTTGGTGATGGCGGATGACATGGGCTGGGGAGACATGGGGCCAGGGGCGACGACGCTCACGCCAGAGCTCGATCTGATGGCAGAGAGCGGGCTCACCTTCCACCGCTTCTACGCGGCGGCGCCGGTCTGCAGCCCGACG
>JAKVCE010000254.1 GCA_022447405.1 Planctomycetota bacterium
CGCCCTGAGCCTCCTCTGCCTAGCGGCCCCCGCCGCTGCGCAGCAGCGCCCAGACCAAGTCTACGTGCTCGATACCCGTACAGGCTCGATCAACATGCTCCCTGGCATCGTCCAGGAGCACGGCCTCACCGAGACGGTCATCATCCGGAGCGGCAAGGAGCGCAAGTACGACACCTGGCGCGTCGAGCGCATCGTCTGGGGCAGCGTCTCCGGCAGCTTCCGCGAGGGCCGCACCTACTTTGAGCGCGGCGACTTTGAGAACGCCGCCGCCAAGTTCCTCGTCGCCGCGACCAACGACGAGCGCGCGCCGGTCCAGGCAGCCGCCCGCATGCTCGCCGCCCAGTCCTACCTGGAGCTCTCGAGGACGAGCCCCGACCGCATCAGCGACGCGATCGAACAAGCCCAGCGCTACATCGAGGATCACTCCGACAGCGCGGAACTCCCCGACGCCCGCGCGCTGCACGCGCGCGCGACCTGGCTCTCTGGTGACCCCGCCGCGGCGGCCCCGCTCTTCCGCGCGCTCTTCGAGGAGGTCGGAGCCGCTGAGATCACCGAGGGCTACTCCCTCGTCCCCTGCCTGATGGCTGGGCTGTATGGCGCGCGCGCCTACCTCGCCGCAGGCGAGACCCTCCCCGCGCGCGAGATCTTCTCGACCCTCCAGCAGCGCGCCGACTCGGCGATCGCGACCTTGGAGGAAGAGTCTCGCGACCGCGCTCCCCTGCGCCGCCTCTCTCTAGAGGCACGCGCCGGTGAGGGCTTCGTCCTGATCGCCTCCAAGCAGAACAGGCAAGCCATCACCTTCTTTGAGTCGCAGCTCAGCTCCGCTGGCAAGACCGACAGCGCCCTGCGCTTCGCCTGCTACCTCGGCTTGGCCGAGGCTCAGGCCGCTGAGATGAAGCTCCGCGCGGCTCAACTCAACTTCTCCAGGGTCTCATCCCTCGATCACACGGACCGCGATCGCGTGGCCCGTGCGCTCTTCCGCCTAGCGGAGAGCACCAAAGAGCTCGCCGATCCCGGCTCCCCCGGCACCGTCCGGTCATGGCTGGAGACCGTCACGACCGAGTACGGGGACACCCCCTGGGCCGGTCCTGCGCGCAAGCTCTTAGAAACTTTGTAGCCTGAAGAACTCGTAGAATCTCCCATCCCACCGAGATAGGAATGCCTGTAGGCTAATAGGCACTCTTCTCTCCTGGACTCATCTCCAAGAACCCCATCCATCAAGGACCCCGTCCGACCATGAACTCCCGCCCTGTTCAAGACATCGCCGCGCGACTCATCTCGCGCGCTGTCCCTTCACTGACCGCCCTCTCGCTCCTGGCCACTCCCCTGTTCGCGCAGGAGGAGACCTCCACCTTCGCGGTGCTGGGTAAGGCCGGCATCATCGGCCTGTTCATCATGCTCCTCTCGATCGTGGCGCTCGCCGTCATCATCGAGAACTTCGTCTCTCTCAACCGAGACAAGCTGGCACCCCCGGAGCTCATCGATGAGGTCCAGGCGCTCTTTGACGAGGGCCAGTACCAAGAGGCGATGGAGCTCTGCGAGAACGAGCCCTCCTTCTTCACCAACGTCGCCGGTGCTGGCGTCGCCAAGATCGGGCACTCCTTCTCCGTGATCGAGCAGTCGATCTCCGAGATGGGTGACGAGGAGTCCATCCGCTTGCACCAGAAGATCGGCTGGCTCTCACTGATCGCGAACATCGCGCCCATGATGGGCCTCCTCGGCACGGTGTCCGGGATGGTCAAGGCGTTCAACGAGATCGCCTCCTCCGGTGGTCAGGCCAACCCGGCTGACCTCGCGAAAGGTATCTCCGAGGCGCTCCTCACTACGCTCCTCGGACTCATCGTCGCGATCCCGACCACGGCTGCCTTCGCCTTCCTGCGCAACCGCTTGGTGAAGACCGTCATCGAGGTCGGCGCGATCGTCGAGGACCTCTTCGAGCGCTTCCGCCCCGAGAACGCCTAGCGCGCCTCGGAGCCATCAACTCGAGACCAGAGCACCCATGAAGCTTCAAAAGACTGACGACGAGCAGGAAATGGAGATGAACATGACGCCGATGATCGACGTCACGTTCCTGCTCATCATCTTCTTGATGGTCATCACTGACCTGACCCAGCAAGACCTCGAGGACCTCCAGCTCCCGGTGGCGCAGAACGCGCAGCCGGACAAGCCGGACCCCGAGGACTTCCGCCCGGTCGTGAACATCAAGCAGGACGGCAGCATCTGGGTGAAGCGCAAGAAGATCTACGACCCTGAGAGTCCGGACAACTACGAAGAGGTGCGGAAGTACCTCTCCAACGTCGCTCAGCGGATGGACCACGAGACCTTCGCTGGTGACCCGGCCCCTCGCGGCGCCAACACGATCCCGGGTGAAGCCCTCCTCATCCGCGCTGATGAATTCAGCGCCTTCAAAGAGACCCAGAAAGTGATGGAGCAGTGCGGCTACAAGGGCATCCAGATCTGGAAGCTCCAGCTCGCTGCCTCAGAATCAGAGAAGGAGCCCGAGAACTAGGTCATGAAATCTTCCCTAAAGAAAGCCGCTGAAGACCAGTGTGAGCTTGAGATGACCTCCATGATCGACGTCGTCTTCCTCCTCCTGATCTTCTTCCTCTGCACGCTCAAGTTCAAAACCCTCGAGGGCAAGCTCGCCGCCTACCTCCCCAAGGACGTCGGCGTGAACACCTCAGACGCAGAAGAGATCGAGAAGGTCGAGATCGTCGTCAAGGTCGTCAGCCCCGGTGAGAAGCTGGACGCCTACGGCAGGGGCCCTTGGGATCCCACCAAGGACGCGAACGGAAACTACAAGCGCTTCAGCTATGGCGCGGGTCGCAAGCTCTCGTATGGCGTCGGTCCTCGGAAGATGAGCGACGTCGGCGATATCCAGACTCGGCTGACCCAGATCTACAAGGCTGACAGCGAGCGGCCGGCGACCATCGACTCCCGCCCTGGGACGGTCTATGAGGACGTCGTCGCGGTGCTAGACGCCACCCTCAACGCAGGCTTCACGCAGATCACCTTCGTGGGCTCCTACGAGGACTGACCCACCGCCTGCCCTAGGGCCCTCTAGGCCCTCCTGCGACGCCCCGCATCTCCGGACTCTGTCCGAGCGGGGCGTCTTCACAGGCCCTCAGGAGCGCACTCACGGCACGCCCTGCCCTCGGGAGCCACGACCGAGCGTTCCTCTGGAAAAAATCCGCCCTCAATTAGCCAAGAAGCCCGTTTTCAGCTTTGACCGCTCGCGGCGTCTGCTGGTATCTTCATCCCTTCGTCGGGTCCCCCCAAGGCTTTGGGAGGGCTCTCAACACCCGACTCGGATCCCCCGAATCGGTCCACTCTGGAAGAAACGAAAGCTACGACAAGGAGCGCACCGCCCGTCACCAATTCAATTGGTATCCCTCGCCCTGCGAAGGGGTATCTGGAGAGTCCAAGGGCTCTCAAGACGGACTAGATCAGCCCCCACTGTCGGACAACTTTCAGGACTCCTAAACCCAACGATCCACACATCCAAGCGATGAGGCACTTCACACCCGCCCTCTCCATCCTCTCGCTCCTCGCAGCGTGCAACTCCACTACCGAAACTGTGGAGGTCGAAGTAGCAACGTCAGATGACGCCGCTGCCGCCGAAGCGCCTGCGAGCGAAACCGACCTGAGCCCCGCAGGGGACGAGGACGACATCGACGCAGCCCTGAGCGAGGACGCCAACACGCTCACGCTTCAAGAGCAGCGCAAGGTGCTGATCGTCGATCGCCACCTGGACAACGCGCGGGACCTCCGGGACCGCCTCCGTCTGGAGGACGCCCAGAGAGAGCTCGAGCTCGCGCTGGGGATCGACCCCGACA
>JAKVCE010000255.1 GCA_022447405.1 Planctomycetota bacterium
CCGGACGAAGCTGGAGGCCATGCTGCCGACGTGTCCGAAGAGCGCGCGGTCGAAGCGAGCGACGTCGCGATCCCACGCCGCGCTCATCTCCTCGAAGGCGTAGGGGTGACAGCGGATCGCTCCCTGCCCGAAGATGATCATGCTGCGCGTGAGGATGTTCGCGCCCTCGACGGTGATGCTGATCGGCATGCCCTGATAGGCCTGCGCGAGGATGTTTCGCGGCCCCATGCAGATGCCTGCGCCGCCGGTGATGTCCATCGCGTCGTTGACGGTGACCCGCATCGCCTCGGTCAGGTAGGCCTTGACGATGGCTGAGACGACCGCTGGTTTCTCGCCTGCGTCCACGGCTCCTGCTGTGAGCGTGCGCGCCGCGTTGATGGTGTAGGTCAGGCCGCCGATGCGCGCGAGCGGCTCCTGGATGCCCTCGAAGAGTCCGATCTGGATCCCGAACTGTTCGCGGATGCTGGCGTATGCGCCGACCCCTCGGGTGATCCCCTGAGAGCCGCCACCTGACATCCCGGGGAGGCTCACGCCGCGCCCAGCGGAGAGACAGTCCATGAGCATCCGCCAGCCGTGGCCCGCGCGCTCCTTGCCGCCGATGATGGAGTCCAGCGGGACGAACACGTCCTCGCCGCTCGTGGGCCCGTTGTAGAAGGGGATGCTGAGCGGGTTGTGCTGTCGGCCATGGACGACGCCGGGCGTGTCCGTCGGGACGAGCGCGCAGGTGATGCCGAGGTCTTCTTCGCCGCCCAAGAGGCCGTCCGGGTCCTTGAGCTTGAAGGCGAGGCCGAGGAGCGTCGCGACCGGCGCGAGGGTGATGTAGCGCTTGTTCCAGGTGAGGCGCATCCCAAGCACCTCTTCGCCCTGCCACTGGCCCTTGCAGACGACGCCCTCTGAGGTCATCGCGCCGGCGTCAGAGCCAGCGTTCGGCTCGGTGAGGGCGAAGGCAGGGACCTCACGTCCGTCGGCGAGGCGGGGGAGGTAGTGGTCTCGCTGCTCTTGAGTCCCGTAGTGGAGCAGGAGCTCCGCGGGCCCGAGGGAGTTGGGGACCATGACCGTCACGGCTGCGGAGATCGAGCGGCTGGAGACCTTGGCGACGATCTCGCTCACGGCCTGTGCGCTGAAGCCCTTGCCGCCGTACTCGGGCGAGATGATGAGCCCCATGAAGCCCTTGGACTTGATGAAGTCCCAGGCGCTCTCCGGGATGCCTTGGTCCAGGTGGATCTGCCAGGGGTCGAGCATGCGGCAGAGCTCCTCGCACTCGTTGTCGAGGAAGCTCCGCTCCTCGGCTGAGACGGGAGTGACCTTGAAGTCGATGAGCTTCTTGAAGTCAGGCTTGCCGCTGAAGAGGTCGGCGTCCCACCACACGGTGCCAGCCTCGAGCGCCACGCGCTCGGTCTCGGACATCTTGGGGAAGATCGCGGCCATCGCGGGGAGGATGTTCTTCGTGAGGACGAGGCGGCGGATCGCCGGGACGCCGAAGACGAGCACGCAGAGGGCGTAGATGGCGAAGAGACCAGCGACCCCGGTGCCCCAGGCGTCGGGCGTGATGCGGCAGTAGAGGAAGCCGACCCCGAGGGGCAGCACCCAAGAGAGCAGGCCGCGGCCTTGGTACAGAAGGCAGATGGCGAGGACGAGGAGTCCGATGACGAGGAGGTAGGGCATCTTGCTTGGGCTTTCGGCTCACGAGCGCCACGCGGAGGTGGCTTGGAGAGCTCATGAGGTGCGTTCAGCACATCTTAGGATATCCGATTCGATGTGTGCGGGAGGAGGTCGGGGAGTGCCCCTTGATGTTCTGAGCTATTCGGGGCGCCGGATGAGGAAGGGCCCCATGGAGAGCACGTCCAAGCGCCCGTCGAGGAAGGCGCGCACAGCGTCCTCTGGCGTGCAGACGATGGGCTCCTCGTGCATGTTGAAGCTCGTGTTGATGAGGCAGGGGATGCCCGAGAGCTTCTGGTACTCAGCGACGATGTCGTAGTAGACGGGGTTCTTCTCGCGGCGGATGAGCTGGGGGCGCGCGGTGCCGTCCACGTGAACGGCGGCGGGGCAGGACTCCTTCATGAAGTCCGTGCAGTCGAAGGTGATGGTCATGAACTCCGCCGTGTGCTCTGCCCCCTTGAGGTTGCGGTAGCACTTGTGCCGCTCCTCGAAGAGGGTGACCGGCGCGAAGGGCATGAACTCGGTGCGCCCGAGGCGCTGGTTGAGCCAGTGATTCACCTCGGGCTCTCGACCGTGATAGAGGATCGAGCGGTTCCCGAGGGCGCGCGGTCCGTACTCCATGCGGCCGTCAAAGCGCGCCACCACAGAGCCGTTGTGGATCAGGCTGGCGACCTCCGCTGCCATGTGATCCGGGCGCTCCGCCTCGAGGCCTGCTGCCTTGATGGCGGCGAGGCACTCATCCTCTGTGAACTCGGGGCCTTGGTAGGCGGTCTCGAACGGGGTGGGCTCGCCGCCTGGCCAGGACTGGTGCATGGCGATCCCGCTGCCGCAGCCTCCGTCGCCCATGTTGGGGTAGATGAAGATCCCCTCGATGCCCTCCGCCTCGTGGATGCGCTGGTTCATCTTCACGTTCGCCGTGACCCCGCCAGAGAGCACCACGTTGGAGCAGCCGAGGACGCCAGCCCAGTGCTCGACGATCCGCACCGCGACCTTCTCTAGGACGAACTGCCAAGCCGCCGCGACGTCCACCATCGGAAAGTTCACAGCGAGGTGTCTGGCGAAGAAGGGGTTCAGGTTCTGGTCGATGCGGAAGCCGCCGCCCTCGTTATGGAAGCGGTGGGAGACGACCTCGTCGAGGATCGCGGGGTCGCCGTAGGCGGCGAGTCCGACGATCTTCCCCGCGTGACGGTCTGGGTGGTAGCCGAGCGCGCTCGTCACCATCTCGTAGAAGGTGCCGAGGGAGTAGGGGAAGCGCAGGCCGTGCTGCCGCTTCAGCTCGCCGCCTTCACCGACGCCGACGGAGCCCGCGAGCCCAGAGCCGTATCCGTCGAGGGTGAGGACGAGGGCCCGGTCGAAGCCGCTGGCGAGGTACGCGTTCGCCGCGTGGGAGAGGTGGTGCTCGTAGCGCTTGACCTTGTTCTCGAGCCCGAGCTCTCTGAGTCCACTGAGGAGCTCTTCGGACCAGCGCGCGTGCTCTCTGATCGCGCGCTCCGCCCAGCTGGCGGAGTGTCGGAGGGCGACCTTTGTCGAGAGGGAGGAGGCGCCCAGGAGCTCGTAGGCGATGCGCTTGAAGAGCGGGCGCTCGACGCGCTGGTTGGGGGAGGAGAGGCCGTGTACCGGCTCGCCGCGCTCGGGCACCTTGGCCTTCGCCGCGGCGATGAGCGCCTTGAGCTCACTCGCAGGCGCGCCCTCCTTGGCGAGGGAGCGCTCTGAGGTCATGGCGTCACGGATGTGCTTGGCCTCTCGCTCGGAGGTCAGGAAGGGGTAGGCGACCTGGTCGAGCTCCGAGGGGTCTGTGCCCGTGGCCTCGAGGGCGGCGCGGATCGCTAGAGCTGGGAAGCCAGCGTGCTGCTTCACCCTGCTGAAGCGCTCCTCCCCAGCCCCGAAGAGGAGGCGGCCGTCTTCGACGAGGGAGGCCGAGGCGTCCTTGTCGAGGGGGGAGATGCCGAGGATCTTCACGCGTTCGCTTCCAGTCTCTGGGGGAGGGAGCTGGTCGTGACCACCTCTCCCTCCATCTCCTCTCGGAACCAACGGAAGTAACCCGCACAGCGAGCGAGGAGCTCGTCCCGTTCTTGCACCACGACCCGCCGATCAGCCGGCCCGGATGCTGGGCCTACCCGGTGAAGACGAATGGACCTCTAAGAGTGAGCTGTGAGTGCCAGTTAGAACCGCGT
>JAKVCE010000256.1 GCA_022447405.1 Planctomycetota bacterium
GTGTTCCTCGTCCAAGATGGACGGGTCCAGTTTCAGCCGATCGAATGCAGCGAAGGTCCAAACGGTGGCTTCGTAGTAGAGTCTGGTCTGAGCGGCGGCGAGAGCGTCGTTCAGAACCCCGCAGAGACGCTGTCCGACGGCGACGCCGTCCGGACTCAATGAGGAGATCAAGACATGCAGGAGAGCCAACACGGCGTCGAGCTCAGAGGAGTCTCGCGCATATACACCCGCGGCGGTGAAGGGGTCAAGGTCTTCGACGATGTGGACCTCAGCGTCAACGCGGGCGCGTTCTGCGCTTTGATGGGGCCCTCTGGCTCCGGCAAGTCCACGCTCTTGAACCTCGTGGGCGGGCTCGACCGCCCTGACTCGGGTGATGTGGTTGTGGGGGACACCTTCCTCTCCGATCTCAGCGAGTCAGCCCTCGCGGAGTGGCGCTCAGAGAACGTCGGCTTCGTCTTCCAAGGCTTCAACTTGGTCCCGGTGCTGACGGCCTTCGAGAACGTTGAGCTGCCGCTGCTCCTCACGGGCCTCTCCAAGGCAGAGCGCAAGGAGCACGCGATGCACGCCCTTGAGCTCGTCGATATGGGCGACCGCGCAAAGCACCGACCCGGTCAGCTCTCTGGCGGCCAGGAGCAGCGTGTCGCGATCGCGCGCGCGATTGCGTCCGACCCCGGCGTGATCCTCGCTGATGAACCGACCGGTGACTTGGACTTCGAGTCAGCCTGTCAGGTCTTGGACCTCATGGGCCGACTCCACACAGAGCTCGGCAAGACGATCCTGATGGTGACCCACGACCCGCGCGCTGCGGAGCGCGCGGAGCGCGTCATTCACCTCGACAAGGGGCGCATCAGCGAGTCTTCAGAGGGGACGGAGAGCGCCGATGACGGCTTCCGCGAGGTGAAGCCAAGGGAAGGCGAGGGGGCGTAGGCGCTCATGGTCCCTTTTAAGCTCATCTGGAGGAACCTCCTCCGGCACAAGCTGCGGGTGCTCCTCACGGCGGGCTCTCTGACGGTCGCCTTCTTCCTGCTCTGCGTGCTTCAGGCGCTCGTCGTCTCCCTCGATCAAGGGGTCAAGAACGCTTCCAAGAAGCGCCTGGTCGTGCAGTCAGCCGTGAGCCTCTTCGTCAACCTCCCCGCCTCCTATCAAGGGAAGATCGAGACGATTGAGGGCGTCGAGGAGTCCATGAAGATGACCTGGTTCGGCGGCTACTACCGAGAGCCGGCGAACATGTTCGCGCAGTTTGCGATCGACGCAGACCGGATGGAGAGGATCTACTCGAGCGTAGAGCTCGTCGAGGGCTCATGGGAGGAGTTCAAGAGCTCGCGGATGTCTTGCCTCGTGGGGAAGGAGACCGCGAAGAAGTACGGGTGGTCTGTCGGTGACCGCGTACCCATCGTCGGGATGATTTACCCCAGGCTGGATGGCTCTGAGTGGCAGTTCGACATCGCTGGGATCTATGACGCGAGCCAAGAGGCGAGCATCGATGACTTGACGATGTACTTCCACTGGGAGTACTTGGACGAGGCTATGGAGGCTGGCGCGGCTGGAGGCGCGGACGGGATCGGCGTGTATTCCGTGCTGCTCTCTGACGGCTACTCTCAGGCGGGGGTCGGCGCTCTGATCGACGGCCTCTTTGAGAACGGGCCGCAGCGAGTTCAGTCCACCCCAGAGGGTGAGTTCAACGCGCAGTTCGTCAGCATGGTGGGGAACGTGCCGTTCTTCGTCGGCACGATCGGGATGGGGGTGTTGATCGCCATCCTCCTCGCGACCCTCAACACGATGCTGATGTCTGGCAGGGAGCAGACGCGAGACGTCGGGGTCCTGAAGGCGCTCGGCTTCGATGGCAGCGCGGCCTTCTGGCTCTTGCTGACCCAGTCTCTCCTCCTCTGTGGAGTCGGCGCTGGGACGGGCATCCTCCTCGCGCTCGGTGTCGAGGGACCTCTCCAAGCGCTCCTTGGCTCCAACTTTCCTGGGCTACGGATCAGCAGCGATGTGCTAGCGCCCGCGGTCCTCCTCGCCGTCGCTGTCGCGCTCTTCGCCGGTCTCGCGCCTGCCTTGAGGGCACGCAGGTTGACGGTCATCGAGGCGCTGAGGGAGGAGGCCTGAGATGGCGCTCGTCCCCCTGTCCTATAACCTGCGCTCGCTGCGCGTGCGCAAGAGCTCGACGCTGCTCACGATCATCTCTGTGGGCGCGACGGTCGCGATCTTCGCGGGCGTCCTCTCCTTGCAGCAGGGCTTCGAGACGCTCT
The DNA here is from genome assembly GCA_022447405.1 of Planctomycetota bacterium. Taxonomy (GTDB): domain Bacteria; phylum Planctomycetota; class UBA1135; order UBA1135; genus JAKVCE01. The sequence goes on from JAKVCE010000256.1 coordinate 2,250, forward strand.
TCTCGGACTCTGGGCGCGAAGATGTCTCGGTCTTTCTCCGCCCCGGCGCAGTCTCCGAAGGAGAGAGCGGGATCCCGCCCGCGAAGTGCGAGATCATCAAGAAGAGCCTCCCTGAGGTGAAGGTCGTCGATGGAATGCCGCTCGCGTCTGCCGAGAGCTTCCTCGCCGTCCGCAGACGGAAGCTCGACGGGGGAGAGACGAACGTCCCGATTCGTGGCGTGGAGCAGATGACCTTCACGATCCGCGAGGGGGAGGTCACCCTCACGGAGGGGCGCGCCTTCGCGCCCGGTTCGGACGAGGTGATCGTCGGCGAGAAGCTCGTGGGCAGGATCCAAGGCTGTGAGATGGGCGAGACGATCTGGCTCAACACCGTCCCCTTCAAGGTCGTCGGGGTGTTCTCCCATGACGGGCCCTTCGCGTCCGAGATCTGGTGCGACATCAGGCGTATGTCGGACGCGCTGGAGCGACCTTGGTACAGCAGGGTCGTGGCGGTGCTGAACTCAGAGGCAGACTTTGAGGCGCTAAAGGAGCGCATGAGCGAGCACAAAGAGATCCCCGCGAAGGTCATGGACGAGAAGACCTACTACGAGGAGCAGACGCGCGCGCTCTCTGGGGTCTTGCGCGGCTTGGGCTCCTTCCTCGCTGTGATCATGGGGATGGCGGCTGCCTTCACCGCGACGAACACGATGCTCGCGGCGCTCTCGTCACGCTCGCACGAAATCGGCATCTTGCTCTCAGTCGGGTTCAGGCCGACCGCGATCTTCCTCTCCTTCCTCTTTGAGGCGGTGCTCCTGGGCCTCGCTGGCGGGCTCGTCGGGGTGCTCGTCGCCTTCTTGATCAACGGCGCCGAGACCGGGACCACCAACTTCCGAACCTTCACGGAGATCGCCTTCGCCTTCAGGGTCACCCCGCTGGTGCTCAGTCAGGCGGTCTTCTTCTCGCTCCTTCTGGGTCTTCTCGGGGGCGCGTGGCCAGCCTGGCGCGCGAGCCGCATGAAGCCCATCGAGGCGCTGCGCAGGACCTGAGGGGCTAGAGCGTCCCGCCTGTGCGGGTCATGAGGGCGGGGAGGCGCGCAGCGTCCGTCGTCTCCGCGTAGCTCTCCCTCCCGCGGCCGACGTAGGCGGTGGGCTCGTCGGTCTTCGCGGGGAGCCCGGTGAGCTCGTGCAGCGCAGCGTCTCGCTCGGGGTCGATGAGCTGGACGATGCGGCTCGCGACGTAGGGCTTGAGGGCGGCGCCTAGGAGGGCGTGGGAGCGCTGGTCTCCGAAGGAGCCCACGACGGTCACGTGGACCGGCGCGTTGAGGCAGAGGTCGACCGCCCTGGCGTAGCCAGCGACGTAGTGCCCGTAGGCTTTGTAGGAGTTGCTGAAGGCGGTGAGCGCGTCGCGCGCCGCGTCGGTGTAGTCCTCCACCCAGGTCATCTGGGAGAGCCTGATGAGGGCCTCGGCGAGGACCGCGTTCTCGAGGATCGAGCGGTTTCGCTTCTTCAGACCGCCGCGCGCGGTGGGGTCGTGGGGGGTGTCGTAGAAGCTGCCATCCGTCGCGCGCAGGTGCTCGATGGTCCAGTTCG
>JAKVCE010000257.1 GCA_022447405.1 Planctomycetota bacterium
CGGCCGCGGGCCCCGAACTCCTGGAGGCGTGTCGCAGGGAGCACCCCGAGGGGTGTCCGACGGGCGAGGCGAGGATCACTGAGGGATACGGGCTCCCGGCGCGCTATGTGATCCACACCGTCGGGCCTGTGTGGCGCGGAGGAGGTGAGGGTGAGCCGGAGCTCTTGGCCGCTTGCTACCGAAACAGCGTCGCGCTCGCCGCTGAGCGCGGCCTCAATACGCTGGCGCTCCCAGCCATCTCTTGCGGAGTGTATGGTTACCCTCTCGAAGAGGCAGCGTCTGTCGCACTCCGCGCGACTTCGCTCGCTCTGAGAGAGAGTGGGAGCGTCCATGACCTCCGCTTCGTGCTGTTTCATGAGGAGGTCCGTGAGGCCTTCGCTCGCGCACATGCCGCCCTGGATCAAGACTCATGAAGAGAGGAATCACCTATGACTCCCAATGAAGCCCTGAACCCGCTGACTCCCAATGAAGCCCTGAACCCGCTCCGCTCTCTGAACGCGACCTTCGAGACGATGAACCTCCAGCCCGCCCACCTCTGGGGTGGCTCGCTGCTCTTGATCGTCGTGGAGCAGATCACAGGCGTTGGTCTTCAGTTCATCCAGCCTTTGGTCGCAGTTGGCGGTGAAGCAGCCCTGGTCTTTGTTCTCGCTGGCGCATGTGTGGCCGCAGTTGGCTCCTTCGCGCTCGCGACGTGGTTGATGTCAGGCCTCTTCTTGACCTTCCGCTCTACCCTCCAGACTGGAGGACCCACGCGCGAGGGGCTCTTCGACCACCAGGGCAAGTTTGTTCCGCTCATCCTCACGAGGCTGTTGGTGGTCATTTGTTCCATCTTGCTAGCGATCCCCGGCGTCGGCCTCTTGATGTTGTTGTTGTACTTAGGGAGCGGTGATGTCTTCTACATGGGGGAGGTCTATCTGGTCCTCGCGTTCCTCGTCTGCTACGGCTTGATCATCTACTCCGTCATCGGCGTGCTCTTTGCCGAGAGCGCTGTGATCTTTGAAGACCTGAGGCCGACCGAGGCGATCAAGCGCTCTTGGAGCCTGGCGAGCGGCCGCCGCTGGCGTTTCGTCTGGTTCTTCTTTGTGAACGGGATCTTCGCCCTGTTGGGCTTCCTCCTGTGCTGTGTCGGAATCTTCGCGACCTCTGCTGTAACGAGGCTCGCGACGGCGGAGGCCTACCTTCAGCTGAGCGGCGCTGGGAGCGGGACCGGTGACGAGGGTCCGGTGGAGAGTGACCCTGAGCGGCTTCCCGACTTCCCTTAGGAACGCCGCGTTCGGTTGCACTGAGGGGAGCTCCTCTCTTTGACGCTGCGCGCGCTCAGGTGAGTCTCGGGGCTCATCCGGGACACCTAGACCGTGTCGATTTGACGGGCTTCGGCCTCCTCGGGCACCCTCTAGGCGTGGCACACCGCGCCCCCTCGATCCTGCACGTAGACATGGACGCCTTCTATGCGTCTGTGGAGATCCGCGACACCCCGGCCCTCGCAGGCAGACCGGTCTGCGTAGGCGGACCCTCGGCGGGTCGCGGGGTGATCTCGGCAGCGAGCTATGAGGCGCGCAAGTACGGCGTCCACAGCGCGATGCCGACCGCGCAGGCTGCGCGCCTGTGCCCGGAGCTCGTGCTCTTGCCGCCGGACTTCAAGCGCTACACCCAGGCCTCGAGGGAGATCATGGAGATCTTCAAGCGTTACACGCCCCTGGTGGAGCCGCTCAGCCTGGACGAGGCCTTCCTCGACGTCGCAGGCTGCGAGCGCCTGCACGGCGACGCTGAGGTGATCGGTCGTGAGATCAAGGCCGCCATCTTGAAGGAGGTCGGGCTCGTCGCCTCGGTGGGCATCGCGCCCAGCAAGTTCCTCGCGAAGCTCGCGAGCGACCTCGACAAGCCCGACGGCTTCCGCGTGATCCAGCCCGACGAGATCCGCGACGTCCTCGACCCGCTCCCGGTCTCGAAGATCTACGGGGTGGGGGAGCGCACAGCGAAGCGCCTCGAAGCCATGGGCGTCCGGACCATCGGGGAGCTCGCCTCCAGAGAGCGCGAGGATGTCTTGTCTGAGTTCGGGGCGAGCGGAGCTTGGATCCACGACCTCGCGCACGGCCTGGACGCGCGGCGCGTGAACCCCTCTCGCGAGGAGAAATCTCACGGCATGGAGCGCACCTTCGCGGAGGACCTCTCGGACCCGGAGGAGCTGCGCGTGTTCCTCTTGGAGTTCTGCGAGGAGGTCGCCTTCGGTCTGCGGGAGAAGGGGCTGCGGGGGAAGACCGTCACCCTCAAGGCGCGCTATGCCGACTTCAAGACCGTGACCCGGAGCCAGACCCTCGCGGCCTCAACGAACCTGGGGCCGCGCATCTACTCGGTCGCGCGCGAGCTCATGTCTAGGGTGCCTGATGGTTCCTTCCGCCTCATCGGGGTCCAGGTCTCCAACCTCGAGGACGTGCGTGAGCCGGTGCAGACGGACCTCTTCGCCGGGCTGGATGATGCAGGTCGCAAAGGACGGGACCACGAGGCCGTCACAGAGGGCTTGGACAAGCTGCGTCGCAAGTACGGGCGCGGCGCTGTCACTCGGGGGAGCCTCGTCGGCCGCGGACAGTCCAAGGGGCGCGACGGGAGCTGAGCTCCGCGGCGGCTCAGTGACCGTCGGTCAGGTAGCTCATGAAGGACATGCCGATGTCCTCGAACTGGTGCGGCCTCGGGACGACGATGGCGTCCTTGATGCACACCTGCTCACAGAGCTTGCAGGAGACGCAGTTCTTGTCGATCACCACGGCGATCTGACTGGTCTGCGGGAGGCTGTAGCCGCCTGACTCGACGAGGCCCTGCATCTCGAGGGCTTCGAAGGGGCAGACGTCGACGCAGAACTCGCAGCCGGTGCAGAGCTCCTCGTGGACCTCTGCCTTGGGGACCTGCTTGGGCTTGATCTTCTGGACGACCACCTGCTCGTTGTCGTTGATCGCGTCGAAGGGGCAGTAGACGCCGCAGACGGAGCAGTTGATGCAGAGGTCGGGGTCGATGAAGTAGCGCTCATCACCGCTGGTGATCGCGTTCGTGGGGCAGACGCGCTCGCAGATCGAGCAGGCCGTGCAAGCGGTCGTGATGAAGTGGGACATCCACTGCCAGGACTCTTGCTTGGCAGCCGTCTTGAAGAGGACGACCTCGACGAGGCCGTGGGCGTCGTGTCGCACGTCGAAGCCGACGAGGTCGCGGTTGAAGTCCAGCGCGGTCGTGAACTGACCGGGGAAGGAGCTCGAGGTGTGGGTCAGGGCGCGGATCTTGGGGTCCTTGACCCAGGCCGTGATGAGGAGGGAGTCACCTTCTCGGTAGACATGGGAGCCGTACTCGGGCATCTCCTCGGGCATCCCGTACTGGAAGCGGTCGCGGACGGCGGGGACGCGCGTCGGCAGGTGCAGCTTCACGAGGATGTGGTCGTCGTGCTCTTCGACTGTGTAGTCGCGGCCGTAGCGGCGGTCGCGCTCGAGCTGGTCCTCTTCGACCCCGCGCCAAAGCGCCCACTCGGCCTCCCAGCCGGGGACGGGCTCGAGGTTCGCGAGGTCCTCCGCGGGGGGGAGCTCACCGGAGAAGAGGATGGCAGCGGTCGGGCAGACGTCGACGACGGTGCGGGCGTTGTAGAGGTCCGCCTTTTGGTCATCGAGGGCGTGCGCCTTCTGGTCGTCCCCCATGTAGAAGACCTCGGGGAAGTCTTGGCAGCACGCGTCGCAGGCGATGCAGAGCTCGGGGTCGACCGAGAACTCGGCCGCCTGATTGATGGTCTCTTGGATCGCTGACTCAGACATCTTCGTGGTTCCGAACGGGGATCGCTC
>JAKVCE010000258.1 GCA_022447405.1 Planctomycetota bacterium
CAAGGTCAATACAGGCTGAAGCCAAAGCAAAAAGGGCTAGGTGGGGCCAAAGCCCTGTTGATATGATCTGCGCATGAACCAACGCTTTATTTACGCCTTGTGTATCCTTGGCACTCTGATCGTCCTGGCGTTTTTCCAGCTTGATCGAAGCAGCGCTGCTATGCGCTCGTACCACATCTCCTCGATGCAGGCAGCTGAAGGCGGGGATGTAGAGGCCAAGTTCATAATGGGTATCAGCGGGGAAAACACCCAAGAGCTCCGCATGAAGTGGTTACATGAAGCTGCAGGGCAGGGACACACCAGAGCCCAGGAGACTCTCGCTCGTCAACTCGAAGATCCTGAGGAGGCCTCTTCGTGGCATCGCAAGGCAGCAGAGAATGGGAGCAAATGGTCGCAGTATGAGCTTGCGGCTTTACTCGATCCCACGAGTGCAGACGGGCATTCGAAGGATGCAGAAGAAGCCATGAAGTGGTATCGGGAGGCTGCCAAGCAGGGGAACGTGCGAGCCCTTGAGAAGCTTGGGCTCATATACTCTGGGACTGGGGTGAAATATGAAGAGATGAGACAGGCTGTTGGCCTTCCAGAGCCACAGCCCGCTGGGGCTGGCGTTAATAACTATGTGACGGCGTATGCGTTCTTCAGCCTCAGCGCTTATTGCGATGAGAACCCCGGGCGTCAGTTCGGCGCAGAGATGAGAGACGAACTCGTTCAGAAGATGAGCAGTGGCCAACTTAAGGGGGCTCACCAGCTGAAGGGGGCTCAAGCTGCTTACCAAGAGCTGCTCAAGCAGTACAAGGAGAGGCAGAGTGCGCTCCTTCTTGAAATGGAAGAGGCTCGTATTGCAGAAGAGACGGCTTTAATTGAGAGAGCGGAGGGGGGAGACGCAAAGGCTCAGCTGGCCCTGGGTTGGAAGATCATCAAAGCATGGGATGAGAGGGGCACAGTGGCGGGGTCTCAAGGCGAAGAGAATCGGGAGACCCTTCGCGCTCAATGGGAGGCCGAGGAGGCCCTCCGTTGGTGGCGTAAAGCAGCCGATCAGGGCGACCCTGAAGCTCAATCTATCCTCAGCGTGGTTGAATCTGATTGACCTCGCTCAGCTTGGGAGAGTATCCGGATGCGTGTCGCGAGCCTCTTGCCCTCAGCCACTGAGCTGGTCTGCGCCGTAGGCGCTAAGGAGCAGCTGGTCGGTGTGTCGCACGAGTGTGACTTCCCAGGCGACCTCGGAGAGCTCCCGTCCCTCACCAGCACCCGCTTGGGCCCGCCGCGCTCGAGCGCCGCGATCCACGCGGAGGTTCAGGGCCTCATCCAAGACGTGCTCAGCGTCTACTCCGTGGAAGAGGAGGCGCTGCGCGCGGCGCGACCAGACGTGATCATCACGCAGGACCTGTGCGATGTCTGCGCGGTCTCGCGTGCGGATGTGGACAGGGCCCTCTGCGCCTTGGACATGGAGGGCGTGACCGTTGTGAACCTCTCGCCGACCAGGCTGGAGCACGTCTTGGACGACCTCGAGCGCGTCGGCGCCGCCCTGGATCGGGCAGAGGAGGCAGCGGCCGCGAGGGCGGGGCTTGAAGCCCGGCTCGAGGCCCTGCGCGAGCGGGCCGCGCCGCTCGAGCGGCGCTCGGTCCTGACGCTGGAGTGGATCGACCCCTTGATGGTCGGCGGCACCTGGATGCCAGAGCTCATCGATTGCGTCGGCGGAGAGGCGCTCATCGCGCGCGCTGGAGAGCACGCTCCCATCATCGAGGCCAGCGTCCTCGAAGGACTGCAGCCCGCCCCTGAGGTGGTCGTCGTGAAGCCCTGCGGCTTCCCCCTGGCGAAGACCCTCCAGGAGCAGGGCGCGCTCAGGGAGCTCCTCGCGTCCCTCGACTGGCCGGCGATTCGAGACGGGCGGGTCTACCTCGCCGACGGCAACGCCTACTTCAACCGACCCGGGCCACGGCTCGTGGAGTCTGCTGAGCTCCTCGCCGCCTGCGTGCACCCAGAGGTCTTCGGTGAGCCCGAGCAGCGCTTCCCTGGAGAGGTCGCTCGCTTGGAGCTCGGCGCATAGTCCACACGGGTCGGCTCGCTGCGCCTTGGGAGAGCGCCCAGGTCCTCGCTAGCTCGCCCCTCCGGTCCGACGGACGCCTGGACTCGCTCATCGGTCATGCCAGAATGTGCGCATGGACGTCCTCACCCAAGGCGTGATCGGTGCCGTCGCCGCGCAGGCCTTCGCGCGGCCAGAGCACCAGCGCAGGGCCGCCCTCGCAGGCGGCTTGGGGGGCCTCCTCCCTGACGCAGACGTCCTGATCCGCTCCGCAGCGGACCCGCTGCTCTCCTTGGAGTACCACCGGCACTTCACGCACTCCTTGGCCTTCGTGCCGATAGGCGCCGTGATCGCCGGGAGCCTCGCCTGGCTGCTCCTGCGCTGCAGGGTCCCCTGGACAGCGCTCTTCCTGCCGGCGCTCATCGGCTGGGCCACCCATGGGCCACTGGATGCCAGCACGAGCTATGGCACACAGCTCTTCTGGCCCTTCGCCGACGAGCGCGTGGCCTGGAACCTCATCTCGATCATCGACCCCCTGTTCACCGTCCCGCTCCTGTTGGGCTGCCTCTTCGGCGCGTGGCGGCTGAGGGCGCGGCCGCCGCGGCTCGCGCTGGGGCTCGGCCTCGCCTACCTCTGCCTCTGCTCGCTGCAGCACGGGCGAGCGCTCGGAGCACTCCACGAGGCCGTCCTGGCACGCGGACACGAGGGTGCGACGCGCCTGGAGGCCAAGCCCTCCCTCGGCAACAACCTGCTCTTCCGCTGCTTCTATGAGCTGGAGGGGGAGTACCACGTGGAGGCTGTCCGCGTCCCCTGGTGGGGCGAAGCGGAGCATCTGGTCGGTGAGCGCCACCCGGTCTTGGACGCCCTTGAGTTCAGCGAGCGCTTTGGGCTGGACGAGGTGCAGCGTCAAGACGTCGAGCGCTTCCGGGCCTTCAGCGACGGCTTCCTCATCGAAGACCCGCGCTTCGAGGGCGTGGTCAGCGACTTCCGCTACGCCTCCCTCCCGGGCTCCGTCGCCCCGCTCTGGGGCGTGGAGGTCACCGGCCTCTCACCCGGAGAGCACGTGCGCTTCACCAGGTTCAACCGCTTCGACCCCGAGATGAGGGCGCGCTTCTGGGAGCAGCTCTGGGGAGCGGGCTCAAAGCCCGGAGGCTGAGAAGGGTGGCTTGATCGAAGGCCTGCGGGGCTCTACTTTCCCCGCATGCATATCCTGATCATCAACTTCAACCTTCACGAGATCACCCGCGAACAGTACGAGGGCGTGTGCGATGAGCTCGCTCCCACCTTCGCCTCGATCCCTGGCTTGATCTCCAAGACCTGGCTCGCCAACGAAGAGACGAACACCTACGGGGGCGTCTACCTCTGGGAGAGCCGCGAGGCCATGGACGCGTACAAGGCCGGCGAGATCTTCGCCAGCATCGGCGCGAACCCCGCCCTCATCAACGTCACGGCGACCGACTTCGAGGTCATCGCAGGACCCTCCCAGGTCACCGGCGTCGGCGGCTGACCTCAGCCAGCTGAGCCCTCGGGCTCGGCCTGCTCGGGTGGAGTCCACCAGCGCAGGCTCGTCGCGATGAAGTAGACGGGGCCTACGAGGAGCTGCACCAGGTTGTCCTTGAAGGCGGGGGCGCGGTGCTCATAGCGGAGGTGTCCGATGAGCTGCGCGATCCAGGCGAAGACCGCGACCCCGATCACCACCTCTGCGGTGGAGTGCCTGCCTGCGAAGAGGCAGAGGGCCGAGAAGGGCAGCATCACGAGCGCGAGCTTCGGCGACATGT
>JAKVCE010000259.1 GCA_022447405.1 Planctomycetota bacterium
TACGAGAGCGGGAGACCATCCGCCGCACCAGCGACCGCAGCACACCAATCCACCAGGGCCTCCTCCGATTCAGGGCGGTAAAAAACTGGGGGCATGAGGGCGATAGCGTCGGCTCCAATAGCTGCGGCCCCCGCTGCCAGGGCCTGCGCCTCAGGTAGCGCGTTAGCACCCACATGAACAAACAGCGACAAGCCTGTCCCCCGCACCACATCTGCCCATCTCTCTGCGACCTGAAGCCGCTCACCAACAGACATGGAGAGACCCTCGCCGGTGGTGCCGCAGACAAAGGCTCCGCTGAGACCTTGAGCGAGCAAGTGTGCAGCCTGGCCCTCAATGAGGTCGAGGGCCAGCTCGCCCTCATCATCAAAGGGGGTGTGGGTGGCTGCGAGCCAGTCGAAGTCGGAGTCGCTCCGCATCAGCGGATCATGCCTGCGGCGAGCACTCTTTACAGCCCCAAGCTGCCCCTATTCCACAAGCCCCTCTCGCAAGAGAACCTCAGCGAGGAGGGCGCCGATAAAACCTGCCCCCTCCGGGCTAGGGTGGACAGCGTCGTGGTAGGCGTCTACGGGGTCTGGGCGCGCTTCGGCGAGGAGCCGGCCCACATCGACAAAGGAGACCTCCCTGGAGGCACACCAGGCCCTGAGGCCGTCCTGGGGCCACCAGAGCCCTGGCACCTCAAACTGGACGGTGTATGGATGCGCCACAATCACAGGCGTCGCCCCCTTAGACAGGACCGCGTCTACGAGCTCCCCGACTTCCCTCAAATGCTGAGCCCACGCAGCCCGACTTGCGGGCAAAGATGGGGATCGCAAGAGCTCGTAAACCCCTAGAGCCTCTTCTCTAGCCGCTGCGACCCTCGGCTCGTCTCCACGAAGTGATCTCCGCCAGCGGCGCAGCGCGGTAGCCCAGACCGTCCCAGAGAGGAGGCCAGGAGCCCGAGTCCGGTCCAGCTGAAAGCCTTCCTCTACGCCGCCCTTGAGCTCCAAAGAGAGCGGCTCGGTGACATCATTCAAGACCAGGTGAATCATGACCACCTGCGCACCGAGCGATGCCCCCTCTCGCTCGTACCAAAGTCGCTCCTGCCAAGGAGCCCAGCCGCCCACGCCAGCGTTGATGCATTGCGCCTCCGCGCCCGCCTCGGCAAGCCTCAGCTCCGTCTGAGCGCTGATGGTCTCTGCGTCGTCCCCAATGAAGGCGCCAAAGATGACGGAGTCCCCGAGGAAGAGCACTCCCTGGGACGCCTGATCGGATGGGAGTCGACCTCGAAAGCCGCGCTCATTGATCCTGACGCGGTGGCCTAGCCACTCATCATCTCCGCCCGGCCGCAGCCTCCAGCCGAGCTCAGGGTCACGAAGGAAGAGTGTGGTGTCCCTTCCTACGAAGGGGCCAGCGAGCGCTTCGAAGCCCCCGAGAGCGAGGAGCGCGACGGAGAGAGTGACGGACATCGGCCGAGATCGAGCGAGCGGGCCACACGCAAGGAGGGCCAGCAGGAATGAGATGGCGAGCATCACTGCGCGGCCCCTGGAGGCGAGGTCCCCCGCTCCGTCTGCAAGCGCCTCTGCCCCAAAAATGGACTCAAGCAGCTCGACTTGGCTAAGAAGGCCCAGCCCAAACGCGACGACCGCCGACGCGATCAGCACTCTCTTGCCAGCGCTCTCTTCGATCGGCTCCAAAGCCGTCGGCTAAGCCAGAGAGGCCCCAGCCGCGTGGAGTCGACGCGTAAAGACGAGAACGAGCAGGTAGCACCCGCACGCAAAGTCCAAGCTGGTGGCGATCCCAAGCCACATGGAGATTCCAACAGCGAAGACGGCGCCGAGCACGCCGAAGGCGCCGTTGACAGCCCACATCCACGGAGTGGCGTCCATGGAGAGCTTCGTCACGAGGCGCATGCCGAGCGGGAAGCAGAGCCCGAGCGCGACAGAGACGGGCGACACGACCGCGACGACAATCAAGCAGCGGGTGAAGAGCCCGCTCTGGATGGTCGCGTCGCTTAGGGGGCCGATCCCGAAGCGCACGAGCAAGAGCCCAAGGACGACCAGGGCCGCATAAGACAAGCTCCTCCCGCCAGCGTCTAAGTTGACGCGGTCCGAGAGATAGCTGCCGACGCCCGTCATGAGGATCATGGAGAACAGGGTCACGACAACGGCATAGGTGGGGTGCCCGAGGTACACGCTGAAGCGCTGCATGAAGGGAACCTGCACCATCATGAAGCCGAGGCCGATAGCGGCGAAGTAGCCAACAGAGGACAAGAAGTCCGCCCGACGCATATTGGGCAGGCCAGTCTTCGCGAGCGGCCCGCCGACGACGATCAAGACCAAGACCAGCGTGATGAGGGTCAGGATGACAAGGGTGGTGGTCGCGACGAGGTTGCCGGCCATGACGCCGTGGGTGCCATCGGTGGAGCCGACGCCAAGGCCGCGCTTAGCCTCTGCGCCGCTGAAGATCGAGAAGGCGGCCTTGGGCTTGAGGATGTTGAAGAAGTACGGCCGCTCATCCGTAGGGACGCTGTAGTCGAGGAGCGGGTGCTCGACGACCTCGTCCAGCTCAGCGCGCGTGGCGCATCGGGTGATCTGGGTCAGGAAGGCGTCAACGCTCGGATGCCCAGGAGAGACAAGAACGCTGAACCCGAGGTCCTTTGATGAGCGGTCCAGAGTCCTCAAGTCTGGCTCGTCGAACGCGTCCACAGACGTGAGCAAGGTGGCGACACGCCCGCGGGAGATCAGCACGAGGTTCTTGGATGGGTCCTCCACGCCTCGCTCCAGCAGCGCTGCGGTCCCTAGCGCGAGGAGCCTGCTCGTCTCCGAGGCGTCAGCGGGGTCATACCAGCGCGAGACGCTGAAGACGCCGCGAGGCTTGAGGACATCGAGGAATACCTCCCAGGAGTCCAGGGTGTAGAGGCCGTTCTCTGTGAGCGTGAAGGCCCCTGCGCCAGTGGCGGCCCAGGTGTCAATCAGCGACATCTGGAGGACGTCGAAGCGCTTCTCAGTCCTGGTGAGGTAGCTGCGCGCCTCATCGTGAACGATCTCGACCTCATCCCGGTCCGCGATCGCACAGAACTCCCGCAGGTCACCCTCCAAGAGCTCTTTGAAGTAGCCGTTGATCTCTACCCCCGTGACGCTCTTGGAGCCTCCCCAGATCGCAGTCAGGAGATCCCTGCCGCCGCCTACGCCGATGATCCCCGCGTCGCCATCCCTCCGTATGTGATACGGCAGCGAGGTCACGTCGTAGCCGGCCCATGCCAGGTCGTCGAGGTCCGCCCCATCCCAGCGAGGCATAACTGTCCCAGCGTCCCCGTCCAAAACCATACGCACGGCGTCTCTAGTACCCGCAGCCTCCTCGGCCCCTACGCCTGCACCCCAATAGAGCCCGGCTGCACGTGTCGGGGCGGGCTTCCGGACGACGAGTTGAGCGTGGACGTTCCAGCTCTCATGCGTGACGTTTTCATGGCGGATCACGCCACCCTTGGAGTACCAAACGGTCAGCGGGTTATCGGCCTGAGCGTTCCACAGGCCAGCACCAGCGAGGAGCAGGGCGAAGGCAGAGGCGCCGCGATGTCCGCCGCCAGAGAAGCGCTGGAAGCAGGCGGCGCCGGCAGCAGCCATGGCCCCGCAGAACAGCGCGACCGAGCTGGCATTCCCAGACTCCAGGAGCGGAATGATCAAGAGGGTGCCGAGAGCCGCCCCTGCGAGGTCCACGGCATAGACCAACCCGATCTTGCCTGGAACACGAGTCAGGGCGATCGCGACGACGATGCCCGCGACATAGAAGGGCACCCCGAGGGT
>JAKVCE010000026.1 GCA_022447405.1 Planctomycetota bacterium
CTCGTGAGCCTCGAGCTCTTGCACTGGGACGCTTGGATCTCCGAGGACGCCCTCGTGCCGATCGTGGAGTCTGACGGGGCGGACGGCTGGGTCGTGAGCGGGTATAGGCGCTTCAGGATTGAGGCCACGCGGGAGGCTGCGGATGTCCACGCGACAGAGCTCGCAGAGCCAGCGCTTCACCCTCGCACGGGGCTCCCCACAGTCGTGCTCGCCTCACGGCAGCAATAGTCCTAACTTACATAGGATTGACGAGCATGAGCTTGGGGCAATTCGTAGCCTCTCACTGACATGGCACTCCTGGAGTTAAGAGACCTCATCAAGCGCTATCCCTCCCCTGAGGGGGGGACAAACGTCGTCCTCGACGTCCCCGAGCTGTCCATCGGCGACGGCGAGCACGTCGCCCTCGAGGGCGCGAGCGGGTCCGGCAAGACGACCCTGCTCCACATCGTGGCGGGGATCCTCACCCCTGACTCCGGCAGCGTCTCCCTCGCGGGCCATGAGCTCAGCTCGCTCTCAGAGTCCAAGGTGGACCGCGTCCGCGCCGAGCACATCGGCTACGTCTTCCAGACCTTCAACCTCTTGCAGGGGTACACGGCGCTTGAGAACGTCCTCCTCGGGATGGCCTTCGGCGACGGGCAGGACACCCGCAGAGCTCAAGACCTCCTCGATCGAGTCGGCATCGCCGACAAGGCGAACCACCTGCCGGGACAGCTCTCGGTCGGTCAGCAGCAGCGCGTCGCGATCGCGCGCGCGGTCGCGAACCGCCCGTCCCTGCTCCTCGCTGACGAGCCCACCGGAAACCTCGACGCCGACATGGCGCAGCAAGCCCTCACGCTCCTGCGCGAGGCCTGCGAAGAGGTGGGCGCAGCGATCCTCTTGGTGAGCCACGACCCTGCGGTCTTGGGGGCCTTCGACGAGCGCCGCTCGCTCGCTGACATCAACCGCGCAGCGCGCGTTGGAGGTGTCTCATGAGGACTGTCTCCATGATCGCGAGGAAGTCACTCGCGCGGCACAAGCTCTCCACGAGCGTCACAGCGGGCTCCCTCGCGTTGGCCTGCGGCCTCGTGATCGGCGTCTTCTCCATCCAGGAGCAGTCCTACCAGGCCTTCACGACTGGCGCGCCCGGCTTCGACGCCGTCCTCGGCGCGCGCGGCAGCCAGCTGCAGCTCGTCATGAACAGCGTGCTGCACTTGGACACCTCGCCGGGGAACATCCCCTACACGGCCTACACCGACATGCGCGACGACCCGCGCGTGAAGCTCGCGGTCCCCTACGCCGTGGGCGACAACTTCGAGGGCTACCGGGTGGTCGGGACGACGCCGGAGCTCCTCACCGAGTTTGAGCTCTCCGACGGCGTCGGATACCAGATCATGCAGGGCGGCCGCGTCTTCAGCGACCTCAAGATGGAGGCCGTCGTCGGGAGCCAGGTGGCGCGCAAGACGGGGCTGCGCGTCGGCTCACACCTGCACTTCGAGCACGGCGTCGAGGAGGAGATGGGCCACGACCACGACGACGAGTACATCGTGGTCGGCATCCTCGAGCCCACGAACACGCCCGCGGACAAGGTGAGCTGGGTCCCGCTCGAGGGCATGTACCGCTTGGACGGACACGTCCTGCGCGGCGGGGGACAGATCTACACGCCCAAGCCCGACGAGGACATCCCGGATGAGGTGAAGGAGGTCAGCGCCGTGATGCTTGCCTTCAAGAGCCCGCAGGCTGGCTTCCAGTTCTCCCAGCAGGTCAACGGCGGCAAGGAGATGACCCTCGCCTGGCCCATCGCCCGCGCCATGGCGCAGCTCTTCGACAAGATCGGCTGGGCGCACAAGGTGCTCAGCTTGGTGGCCTACCTGGTCTGCGTCGTGGGCGCAGCCTCGATCCTCGCGAGCCTCTACAACGCGATGAACGAGCGGCGCAGGGAGTTCGCCATCCTGCGCGCACTCGGCGCGCGGCGCTCGACCGTCTTCGGCGCGATCCTCACAGAGTCCACCGCGATCGCTGCCCTGGGCGGGCTCTTCGGCATCCTCGTCTACTTCATCGTCTTCACGATCGCGGCAGAGGTGATCCGCGCCGAGGCGGGGATCGTCTTGGACATCTGGCAGACCCACCCGAGCATGTGGATGGCGCCCTTGGGCGTGACCGTGCTCGGCGCCTTGGCCGGGATCGTCCCCGCGATGAAGGCCTACCGCACAGACGTCGCCACCCACCTGGTGGCCCACTCCTGATGAGGGCTCTCCCCGCCAGCCTCGCAGCGCTCCTCCTCATCGCCTGCGGCGATGACCTCTCCGAGGTCAGCGGCCCGCCGCCTGAGGGGGCCTCGCTCAGGGGCAACAGCGTCGTGACGGCGATCGAGCCGGAAGAGCCCGAGCCCGAGCCTGAGCCCTTCGACGATGAGGGCTACGAGGCCCTCGACTTCACCCTGCTCGGCGAGTTCGAGTACCCGGTCTATGTGAAGGTCAAGGAGGGCGAGGAGCTGCCGGAGATCCCCGAGGAGGTCCGCGCCCAGGACGGCAAGAAGATCGGGATCACGGGCTTCATGAACCCCGTGCGCTTCGACCGCGAGGGCGTGAGCGAGTTCCTGCTCGTGAAGGACATCCTTGGCTGCTGCTTCGGCGCGACGCCGAAGATGAATCACTGGATCCGGGTGCGCATGAAGGAGGGCGAGCGCGCCAAGTTCTACGCCTATGACCAGCTGACGGTCTTCGGAGACTTCGAGGTCTCCGAGGAGTTGGAAGACGGCTATGTCATGAGCATCTACCGCATGACGGTCGACCACCTCTCGAGGGAGGACTAGACCGTGCGCGCCGCCATCGCCCTCGTAGCCCTCGTCGGCATCGCCCTCGCCGCCCGCTTCGGGTTGGAGTCCGATGACATCGGCGCGCCCCTCGTCGATCTCGCTGAGCTGGAGGGCGCGCCGCTTCGGCGGGCCCCCGGGGAGCTGCCTCCTGAAGAGGACGGCCCCTCCGAAGACCCGGCTGAAGAGCCCGAGGAGGAGGCGGAGGTCGTGCTCGAGGGCGGCTACCTGCCGGACGAGATCGAGGAGCAGTACGAGTGGCTGGAGTTCACCTTCCTGACGAGCTTTGAGTATCCGGACCTCGTGGAGCTGGACGCCGAGGAGGCGCCTCCTGAGGTGCCGGAGGACGTCACGGAGCTCGACGGCGAGATGATCGCCATCGAGGGCTTCATGAACCCCCTGGCCTTCGACCGCGAGGGCGTGAGCCAGTTCGCCCTCGTGAACGACCCCCTGAACTGCTGCTTCGGTGCCACGCCGAACATGAACCACTGGATCGACGTCACCCTCCCGGAGGGGGAGCGGACGGCCTTCTACTCCCTGGATCCAGTGGCTGTGTACGGCAAGCTGGAGGTCGGAGAGGCCTATGAGGACGGCTTCGTCGTTAGCCTCTTCCGCATGCGCGCGGACCACGTCATAGGCGACTTCTAGCCTCCTCGGGTCGATCGGGCTGATTCAGGGGAAAACGCCCCTGACTCCCTCCGGATTGGACCCTAGGATGGTCCCTCTCTACCCCGCCAGAGGGCGTCACCAAGGCGCATGGGCGGGGTTACCAGAGCCCTCCTTGGGGGTATCCCAGGACGGTCCTCAAGCTTCGACTCACTCCAGCCCTCCTCAAGACTCCGCCCTCCCATGAGCTCTCGCTTCTCCCTGCGCTTCGTCTCGGGTGCTCACGAAGGTGAGCAGCACGAGCTAGAGGGTCCGCGGGTGACCGTCGGCCGGAAGCCCGGCAACAGCCTGCAGCTGCAGGACTCGTCGGTCTCCGGGACCCACGCAGAGCTCCTCATCGATGACGCGGGAGTGACCCTCCGAGATCGGAACAGCACCAACGGCACGAAGGTCGGCGGGACACCTATCGACGAGCGCGCGCTCGCCCACGGCGACCAGGTCAGCTTCGGCTCTTTGCAAGCTGTCCTCGAAGACGCAGAGGTCGGCGGCGCGAGCGGCGGCGAGGAGCCGGACGCTGTCGGCTCCCTGAGCGCGGCCGCGCTCGAAGACAGCGGGAAGCGCTCACGCTCTGGCTTCCTCATCGTCGTCGCAGTGATCCTGCTCCTCGGGGCTGGCGCTTGGTTCGCCTTGGGGATGGTCGAGGGCGAGGGCGGCGGCAGCGCGCTGCCTGTGGCCTCGGTGGAGGGCGACCTCTTGGAGGGCAGCGGCTCCTTCGAGGGTGAGCTCGGCGCCTGGATGAACGAAGAGGCCGCGTCTGTGGAGTTCCTCGACTCCAGGCAGGCGGCCTCTACGGGGCTGAACGGGATGCTGGCGGAGCTGGTCGCAGGCGAGCGGGCGAGCCTCAAGAGCCCGAGCGTCACGACCCGGGCTGGCATGAAGATGATCGCGCGTGCGAGCGCATCAGCAGACGCGGCGGTCGGGGCGCGCTTGGGCCTGCGCTTCTCACGCGGCGGTGACGCCGGGGGTACCGTGGCTTGGAGCGCCGTCATCGACGGCGACGAAGAGGTCACGGTCGAGGCGGTCACGCCCGCTGGCTACGACAGCGCAGAGGTCATCCTCGACGCGCGCGCCGCTGGAGACGGCTCCGTGAGCGTCGATGATGCGAGCCTTACGAGCGCTGGCACTGCGCAAGGAGCCCAGGAGCTCGGCGGCTACGGCTTCCACCTGCTCGGGGAGCCGGACCAGAGCCTGTGCCTCACCAAGATCAGCGCGGTCTATCTCGGCGGCCTAGAGGTCGATGGTGCGTCCATCACGGGCGCGCTCACTGAGAAGGGGATGGACCTCACAGCGAGCCAGGCGGGCGCGCTCAGCCTCAGCGTCGATGCGGCCCTCATCGCGAAGGGCGTGGCCAGCATCGGCGCGAGCGGACACCAGGTGCACGGCGCAGAGTTCGAGCGCGAGGGCGTGACCAGCGTGCTCCTCGGAGAGGGGAACGACCTCGTCGCCGTCCACTGGGAGAGCCCCTGCGAGGTGCGCGGCCGCTCAGAAGGGGAGGGGATGAGCTTGGAGGTCTCTCTCCAGGACTCCTCTTGCAGGGTGCAGGTCGACTTCAAGGAGGAGCGCGTGCACGCGGGCGACCTCGCCTACGCGGCGAGAGGCGCAGAGCGCGAAGGCCAGCTCGGCGACTGCCTCAGCTCCTGGGCGGAGCTGCTCGAGCGCTACCCCTACCAGGAGGCGCTCGTCGTCGAGGCAGAGGGCGTGCGCGGCAGGCTCGTACAGGCCGGCATGCTGGAGCTGCAGGAGGTGCGCGCAGAGATCGAGCGGGCCTCCTTCTTCCGCCTGGTCGAGCTCTATCGCGCCTGCAGATCACAAGCCGCTGCGGTCGGCGAGCGCTACAAAGGGAGCGAGGTCCAGGCTGAGGCGGACGCTCTGGTCGAGGCTGTCGAGGCGGAGCTCGCGCTGCTCGAGGTGGACCTCGACGCGGGCGAGGTCTCACGACTGCAGGCCATCCACGCGGTCCTCAAGGCGAGCGAATCACCGCGGCTGGCGAGCGAGGTGGCGAGCTACCTCGAGAGCGAGTTCAGCGCGTCCACAGATGGGGGAGGCGAGTAGATGGCACGTCAGGTCACAGGGGTCGATGTCGGGACGCGCTCTGCGCGCTTCTTGAAGGGCCACTACAAGGGCAACACCTTCCACGCCACGGGCTTCAGCGTCTCGGACGACTCCGGGGACTCTATAGAGTCCACGTGGGAGTCTGCAGAGCCTGGCTTCAAGCCGACCTCTGCGCGCGTGGGGATCACCGGCAGGGAGATGAACCTGCGCTACACCCGCGTGCCCCGCGTCCCCGACTGGCAGCTCCGTCGCCTGATGCGCTTCGAGGTCGAAGAGGTCGGCGGCTCCTCAGGCGCCGCTGTCGCGAGCGACTTCAACCTCCTGCCCGACCTGCCGGAGATCGAGGGAGAGGACGTCGTCCTCCTCGCGATGGCTCGCGAGGACTTGCTTGAGACCCACGCAGAGAGCCTCGTCGACGTAGGCGGGACCCTCGATAGCTTCGCGCCCGCGAGCCTCGGCCTCTACAACGCCTGGCTCCGCTACGGGGTCATCGAGGACGACACGGTCCTCGTCGCGAACATCGGGCACGAGAACATCGACGTCGTGATCTGTCGCGGCCCTGACCTCGTCTTCGCCCGCAACCTCTCCGGAGGGTCGGAGCTCTTCGACGCTGCGCTGGCGACGCAGTTTGGGGTCAGCCCCCTGAAGGCGGAGGCCCTCAAGAAGCGCCTGGTAGACCTCACGCCTGGCGCGCAGTACCAGGACTCCAACCACGAGAAGGCCAGCCGCGCCGCCCTCGCCCCGGCGGGGCAGCTGCTCTCGCTCCTGCAGTCCACGGTCCTCTTCTCGAAGGGCCAGCTGAAGATCCCGAACCTCAAGGTCGACCGCGTGCTCCTCTGCGGAGGCGGCGCCGCGCTCAACGGGCTCTGCCCCTACCTCTCCCAAGGCATGGGGGTCTCGGTCGAGCTCTTCGACCCCTTCCGCGTCGTGGAGACGGACGGGCTCTCTCCGGAAGAGTCGGACTTGCTCGAGGAGTACCAGCTCGAGTCCGTCGTCGCCCTCGGCCTCGCGACGATGTCCTCTGATCCGGACTCCTCCTCCATAGAGATCCTCCCGGAGTCTGTCCGGAAGCGCCGCGACCTGATGAACGGGACGGCCTTCCTCATCGCGGCCGTCGTCTTCGCCATCGCTTATCTCGGCTGGAGCGCGATGAGCTTGTCGAGCAGCCTGACCGAGCTGGAGGGAGACGTCAGGGTCGCCTCTCGCAAGCTGCAGGACGCCAAGCGCACCGAGAAGCAGGCCTTTGACCTGCAGCAGAAGAGTGAGGTCCTGAGCGGTTACGCCGACGACCTCGTGTTGACGCTCGGGACCGGCGAGCAGCTCGCTCGCAGCCTCGAGGCGCTGCACAAGAGCCTGCCTGAGGAGTTCTGGCTGACGAACCTCGAGACCAAGGTCGGAGAGGACAAGGACCTCCTCGACGAGAAGGAGGAGCAGCCCTTCCTGCGTGTCGAAGGCCGCGCCCGTGAGGGGACCCGCTCCATGTCCGTCCTCTACGAGCAGTTCCTCGCGAGGCTGCGAGCGGAGCTCCCGATGGCGCGCATCACGGCATCACCCAACGTCCGAGGGACCCAGTTCGAGCTGGCCCTGACCCTGTTCGGGGGGGCTCCCCCCCAGGACGCAGCGCTCGACATGAACGAGGAGGACGCCTGATGGACCTCAACGACTATTGGCAGGAGAACAAGAACTTCGTCCTGTGCGTCGCCGCGGGCTTCCTCGTGTTCTTTATCGGCAACAGCGTCATCCAGAGCAACATCGGGGCCGACGTGGCGGCCGCGCGCGGTCGGATCAACTCCACCCAACGAGACCTCGGCAAGATCAACCTCACCAAGGCTGACCTGAGGGAAGCTGAGCGCGAAAATGAGGCGCTGCAAGTGGCCGTGGGGGAGCTCGTGGAGCGCGTGGGCTTCAAGACCCGGCCCGACTTCACCCTCGACCCGTCGCGCGGCTCTGCGAGCAATCAGTACTTCGCGCAGGTCTCCATGATCCGCGAGGAGCTCTCGCGTGAGGCCGGTCGCCTCGGCGTCACGATCCCGGATGACCTCGGCTTGCCCACCCTCGCGCCGACACGAGAAGACGAGCTCGCGCGCTATCTCGAGGCCTTCGACCTCGTTGAGCGTGTCGTCCGTCTCTCGTTCGACGTCGGCGTCCGCAAGGTCGACAAGATCAAGATCAGCCTCGACCCGAAGCTGCGCGGCCCCAAGGGCCTGGAGTCCATCGAGAAGACCCGCGTGAAGGTGAACTTGGCCGGGAACTCTGGCGCCCTGGTCCAGCTCCTGGCGGCCTGCCAGGACGTCTCCCAAGGCCAGGTGCTCCTCGTCCAAGACTGTGAGCTCACCCCGGAGCGCGCCCGTCCCACGGAGGCTGTCATGGAGATCAACTTCATCGTCGCGCGCCCGCGCCTCGAGCTTGAGGAGGACGCCTGATGAACATCCGCCAAGAGCAGATCGTCTTCCTCATCGCCGCCTTGATCCTCGGGGTCATGGTCTACGGCGACGTCAGCGGCGACACCTCCGGGCAGCGGACGAGGACCCGCCGCGCGGGCGCCGCGCAGGCCGTGGAGCCGATGAGCTTCCCCGCCCCCGACCTGGAGCTGGTCACCGCGCCTGACCGGGACCCCGGCGCCTTGAGCCGCTCCCTCTTCGAGCCCCCGAGGGACACGCGGCCGCTGCCGCTCCTCGCCTTCTCCATGCCGCCGCGGCCTGAGCTGCCCGGCCTCATCCCGCCCACGGAGCCAGGCCCCGCGCCGAAGCTCTACGGCGCGCACCTCCGGCGTCAGCCGAGCGAGGTCGACCCGACGCCTGGGCTCTTCGATGAGACCGGCGCAGCCGAGGGCGCCCTCGATGAGTTCGAGACGCTCGAAGACCCCTTCGCAGAGCCGGAGCCCGTCGGGGATGACGAGGACCTCCCCCTCGACACCGACCTCTTCACCGCGGACGAGATCGCTGAGCGGATCGCGAGCTATCAGAAGCTCTACGACTGGATCCGCCTGGAGAGCCTCCGCTTCGGGCACATCCAGAACAAGGACCGCTTCTCCCTCAACTCCCGCCCAGACGAGCCCATCGAGTTCATGGAGCTCGACATGGCGACAGGCAAACCTCGCTACCCCGGTCAGGGTGCGATCTCCTTCGAGCGGGAGCGCGTCGAGGAGTTCGCCTTCGCGCAGACGGTCCCGAACGAGATCGAGCAGAAGCGCCTGCAGTTCACTGGCGAGCTGCGCCACGGTCAGTACGTAGACATCCTCGTCTTCGCGGACTGGTGCGTCTCGCAGCGGCTCGAGACCCCCCGCGCCCTTGAGGTCGCCGAGGAGATGTACACCGCGGCCGTCTCGATCTCTGGCGGAGAGCCCGAGCCCCGCCTCGGCCTCGCGCGCTGCTTCGAGGCTGGCTTCCGCTTCGAGGAGGCCTTCGCCGTCTACAACGAGCTCATCGAGGGCGGCTTGGACACGCACCCCGCGGTGCTCGCGCGCCTCGGCGGCTTGGAGAGTCGCTTCCGCATGTACGAGCGCGCACGCGTCCACCTGACCGAAGCTGAACGCTACGGCCGCACCAGCTGGGAGGCGCAGTGGGGCCTCGGGAGCTTCCTCTTGGAGCAAGGCGAAGAGGAGAGCGCGAACGCGCACCTCGAGCTCGCCGCGCGCTTCGAGCCCTCGGCGCCTGACCTCAAGCAGACCCGCGCGGCCATCCGCTACGACTACGGCCGCGGACTCATCGCCGCAGGCCGCCTCCGTGATGCCCAGAACTGGTTCTCCAAGTCCGTACAGGCGGACCCTGAGTTCGCTGCAGGGGACGCAGGCGCGTTGGCCTGCGCGCTGCTCTTGGGAGAGGTAGATGAGCTTGAGGTCGCGCGCACGAGCACCTTCGAGGGGCTGCTGAACTCTGGCCTCGCCGCTGCCATGGACGGCGACTGGACCTCCGCCAAGGAGCAGCTCTCGCTCGCCGCCTCGGTTGACCCGCTGAGGGCTGGGGAGGCTTGGCGCGCGCTCTCGTGGGTCGCCGGGCGCGCTGGCTACCCGGAGGAGGGGCTGCGCCTCATCGAGCTCGCCTACGAGAACGACCCCACCGACGTCTGGACCCTCTATCACCGCGGCCGCATCCTCGCGGAGCGCGACGACCTCTTGGGCGCGCAGGAGTCGCTCCAGGCTGCGCTAGACCAGGAGCTCATGCTCCCTGACGCCCTCGCGCTCCTCGGCGACCTCGCCTTCCGACAAGAGCAACACGATGCGGCTGAGCGCTACCTCGAGCGCGCGGTCAAGCTCGACGCGGAGGTCGCCGCCTTCCACGAGCTGCGCGGCATGAACCTCCTCAGGCTCGGGCGCATCATGGACGCGCGCGACTCCCTCGAGCGCGCGCTCGAGCTCGACCGCTCGCGCACCGCCGCGCGGAGCTCCCTCGCTTGGACCTTCTACGCGAGCGGCAACTCCCAAGAGGCGATCACGCGCCTGCGTGAGCTCGATGACCAGCTCCGAGATCGCTCCGAGGAGGACTCCGAGCGCCTCTACGCTCAGGGACAGATCGATCGCATCGTCGCTCACGAGGAGAAGGTCGCTTGGACCGACCGCTTCGAGCGCCGCGAGCTGCGCAACGGCTGGATCACCGATGAGAACGCGGGCCCGCTGGTGCGCATGGCAGACGGCGGCGTCTTGATCGGCGGCTCCTTCACCAAGCGCGGGCGCGCGCGGGTCTTCCGCGAGGAGATCGCGGGCAACTTCGTCTCTTTCGAGAGCACCGTCACCATCGAGCCCGGCGCGCTCTGCCGCGTCGGCGTCTTCGTCAGCCGCGAGCGCTCGCGCCGCGGTGCCCTCGACGTGCAGAACGAGGTCGCTGTGGCGCGTCACCATGACGGCAGCCTGCAGACGCGGGTCTTGAAGCGCACCGAGGGCGAGCAGGAGTGGACGGACGTCTCCGTCGTCAACTGGGAGACGGCCCAGCCCACCATCCTGCGCATCGAGCGTCACGGCGAGAGCACGAAGACCACCTTCCGCCTCCTCGTGGACGGCGTCCCGGTCGCGGACGGTCTGCGCGTGCCTGGGATCGGTGCGACCACCGAGCAGCTGCGCTTCGGCGTCTTCGTCGAGGGCGAGCCCGGCCGCTCCGCGAGCGTGCGCATCGACGACGTCGAGTTCATCTACAAGGAGCGCGGCTGATGAGGCGTCCCCATCTCTCATCAAAGAGGAGCGGCTTTACGCTCATCGAGCTCCTCGCCGTGATCGTGATCCTCGGGATCCTGCTCGCCTTCCTCCTGCCGCGACTCGGTCAGCAAGAGGACGTCATCAAGGCTGGGCTCAGCGAGAAGCGGCTGCATGAGATCGCCGTCGCGATCTCCTCCTATGAGCAAGACGAGGGCGACTGGCCGGCGAGCTCTTGGAAGGGGGATTGGGGGCCGGTCCCTGACACGACGAACCTCGGCGTCGAGTGCCTCGTCATCCAGCTCTGGTCTCCTGATGTCGGCGGCGCGATCCTCTCGGAGGACTACCTCGACAACGCCGACGGAGACTCTGCGAGGAAGAGCCTCACGGTCTTCCCGAACCGACAGTGCCTCGAGCTCGTGGACATGTGGCAGAACCCCATCGCCTACCTCCACAACCGCGACTACACGCGAGAGGACGTCTACACGACCTTCGACCCGGAGACAGGAGAGCTCCTCGAGACGAAGGTGAAGGGATGGGAGAACCCCCTCACCGGGGCCCCATACAACCCGCGCAAGTTCCAGCTCATCTCGGCAGGGATCGACGGCGCCTTCGGGACTGAGGACGACATCACGAACTTCAAGCGCCAAGACAGGTAGGCCCCGCATGCACGGTGCGAAGCTCAAGCTCAGGGGGGAGAGCGCGGCGCGGAGCGGGATGACCCTGATCGAACTCCTCGTCGTGATGGGCCTCCTCGCGCTGGTCTTGGGGGCGGGGCTCGGCGCGCTGGCTGGGATCGACACGGGGACCGGGCCGGCGGTCGCGGTGGTGAACTCGAGCCTGCGCTCGGCGAACAACTGGGCCGTGGCTCGCAGGGCGCCTGCGCGCGTCACCTTCGACGCGGAGACGAACACCATCCACGCCGAGGGGCTGGATGTGATCGGCACCTGGCACTTTGAGAGCGTCCCACCCCGCGGTGCCTTTGGCCTGAACGGGAGCATGGACAACATCGACCTCAGCCCAGACGGCTACATCGGCAAGGCGCTCGACCTCGAGAACGCTGTCTCGGGCGGCGGCTACTACGTCCCCGTGCAGACCAGTCCGACCTTCGACCTCTCCTCGGGCTTTCAGATCGCCTTCGCGGCGATGCCCACGGGCACGGGCTCTGGCAAGGTCCTCTCGATCGGACAGTCTGTCGGCGTCGAGCTCACCACGAAGGGCGGCGTAAAGGCGCACTTCATGGGCGAGCGCCGTGATGAGAACGGAGACGTGACCCCGACCGGCAAGGTGCAGGCGGAGACCTCCGACGGCCTCCTCCGCGTCGGGAGCTGGAGCAGGATCCTCGTGAGCTACGACCAGAGCGAGCTCGTGATCTTCGTCGAGGGCGTGCCCGCTGCCCGGACCCCGGACGTCGCTTGGGTCGTGAAGGTCGAGGGGCCGCTCGTGGTGGGCGGGGCCCGACGCCAGTGGCCCGGGCTCATCGACTCGCTCGTGGTGAGCGCCGTCGCGGCGGAGGAAGAGGTGCAGCTGCCTGAGGGCGTGAGCTTCACCGAGACCGCGCCGAAGGAGGTGGTCTTCGCCGCAGGCGGTGGGCTCGACCGCAGGGTCCACTCCGAGCCCGTCCGCTTCTCGCTGGAGTTCGCTGACTCCACGACAGAGGTGATCGAGGTCGGCGTCTACGGGACGGTCCAGTAGGGGAGCTGCACAACATGAACATCAAGAGAGATAGGCCGTCACAGGAGACCAGCGGGCTCGCGCTCGTGACGGTCATCCTCGTGCTCGCCGCGCTCTTGGTGATGGTGACCCCCTTCCTCCTGACCTCTCGCAACGCGGACCGCGCGAGCGCCCAGCTCTTCGATCGCGTCCAAGCGGGGACGGCCCTCGACAGCGCGCGCAATCACGCCCGCGCCGTCCTGGAGACCACCCACTCCTTGCACGACAACACTCCGTGGTTTGACTCGGAGGAAGAGCTCCGCGTCACGAACCAGTTCTCTGCGGACTTCCTGAACGCCACCGACGACCGCGGCGTGATGTGGGACCTGACCGTGGAAGACCTCGCCGGCCGCATCGACCTGAACAGCGCCGGGGTCTACGCGATGGCGAACCTCTTGCAGTCCACCGCGCGCTTCTCGGAGGTCATCCAGGGCGACATGGAGGAGCTCCCGATCTCTGGGGGCACCCTGCCGGATCAGGGCTTCGTCTGGTCCCGCGGCGAGCTCATCGGCTACACGGGGATCGAGGATGGCAACCTCACCGGCCTGATCCGAGGCCTCGGGGCGCAGTTCGACGAAGACGGGAACTCCCTCGCTGGTCCGCGCCCATCTTCTTCTCATGGCATCGGCGCGGCCGTCATCGACCAGCGCGCCTTCGGAGTGGTGGGCTGGCGCATCTTTGACGGGCCCTTCCGGACCTTCGACTCCTACGAGCAGCTGCGAGAGGTGGACGAGATCGTCCTCTCCACGGAGGGCATCGGCGCGGACGGCTTCCTGCGCATGCGCGAGCTCGGCACCTGCTACGGCGCCGGGCGCGACGGCTCCCGCTGGCAGCGGCCCCAGCGGCTTGTGAGCGGCGTCCAAGGTGGCGTGACCGGGACGATCCGGGTGGACTCGGCGCGCTACTTCAACGTCGGCTCGACGATCGAGATCCGCGAGGGCGAGCTCAAGGAGTACGCCTCGATCGCGCCCTGACGAACGACTTCCGCGCCTTCGAGGGAGAGGTGAGGGTCTTGGCTCGCAGGCCTGTCAACATCAACACCGCCTCCAAGGAGGTGCTCGAGCTCCTCTTCACCAACCTGCAGATCCGGAACCGGAACTCTCGCGTCACGGCGCAGGAGGCGGAGCAGCTCGCGAGCGTGATCATCGAATCCCGCCCCCTCGCCGGCTTCGAGGACTTCTTGCGGCGCGTCGTCCTGCCCGCGGGCGGACTCGACGACATGCCTGACGACGCCACAGTGGTCCCGGAGGTCTTCCTGCAGGGCGGCGGCGCCTTCTTGGATCCTTGGGACGCCGTTGCGGTCTACACCAACGCGCTCAACGCGAACGACTTCTCGCTCGAGTTCTCGACGATGCCGGTGGCCTTCACATCGCGCGAGGTGTTCGACCTTGAGCTGCGCGCGGCGGTCAACGCGAGGAGCGGGGTCGAGCGCTACTCGGCTGTGCGCGAGACCGTCGAGCTCGTCGTCCCGCAGAGCGAGCTCATGTCCCTCTGGGCGCGCCAGGCCGACTTCGACGAGGCCCTCAGGCTCACGCGGGCCGCCCCGTACTGGATGACCGGGCCCGCCCCGACGACGCGCTTTGACCCAGCTGGCTCTGTCCCTCCGAGCCGGCTGTGGGCGCAGCTCGGCACCTATCAGGGGCAGCTCTATCTCCCAGGTGTGACAGGGAACACGGCGCAGATGAGCGACGAGGCGCCCACGCCGGAGCGCATCTTCCCCTCGACAGAGCAGGATG
>JAKVCE010000260.1 GCA_022447405.1 Planctomycetota bacterium
AGGATGACCTTGCCCTCTCCGCCGATGAGCTCTGCGAGCTTCTCGCCGCCCATGCGACCACCCTCCTTGTTGTCTGTCGCCACGAAGGAGACGCGCCCGTCCCAGTCGAGGTCGCTGTCCGCGATGATCACGGGGACCCCAGCCTGCTGCGCCTCCCGCGCCGGGCGCACGAGGGCGACCCGGTCCAGCGGCATGAGCACGATCCCGTCGACCCCGCGCGTCACGAAGTCCTCCACCACCTGGATCTGCGCGTTGCGGTCGCTCTCGATGAGCGGACCCTTCCAGAGGACCTCGACGCCCAGCTCCTGCGCGGCGGTCTCAGCGCCAGCGTGCACGGACTTCCAGAACTCGTGCGTCGTCCCTTTGGGGATCACGGCGATCTGGAGCTTGTCGCTCGTGTCATCCGCAGAGCATGAGGCAGCGATGAGGAGGAGGGAGAGCGTGAGCGCGCGTAGAGGCATAGGGACTCCGGGGAGTGTGCGGTCGAAGAGACGTTCGCGGGCGCCCAATCTACCACCTCGGCGCACGCCTCATCATCAGGGCAGCTCAGCGATGGCACGGATTGAGTTTCCGCTTGCAATCATCGCCCTCGGAGTCGAACACTGCTCACGGCTTCACCCCTAACCTGAGAGTTCCCATGCGCATCGACGCTCATCAACACTGTTGGCAGTACGACCCCGAGGAGTACGCCTGGATGGGAGACGACAAGTGGTCGATCCTCCGCGAGGACCACATGCCGCCCGACCTGCACCAGCACCTGCAGCGCCACGAGCTCGACGGCGCGATCATGGTCCAGGTCCGTCAGAACCTCGACGAGACACGTTGGATGCTGGAGCTCGCGGACCAGTACCCCTACATCCTGGGAGTCGTCGGCTGGGTGGATCTGCGGTCACCCGAGGCCGGAGCACAGCTCGATGAGTTCAAAGACCACCCCAAGTTCAGAGGCGTCAGACACGTCGTCCAAGATGAGGAGGAGAACTACTTCCTCCTGCGAGATGACTTCTGCCGCGGCGTGAAGGAGGTCTCAGAGCGGGGTTTGACCTATGACATCCTCATCTACCCGAAGCAGCTCGACGCGGCGATCCAGTTTGCGGACCGCTTCCCTGAGATGCCGCTCGTCCTCGACCACCTCGCGAAGCCCTACATCAAGAAGGGGGAGATCGAGCCCTGGAGGCGACAGTTCGAGGCGCTCGCAGAGCGCCCCAACGTCGCCTGCAAGATCTCAGGCATGGTGACGGAGGCCGACTGGGAGGAGTGGAAGAAAGATGACTTCCACCCCTACCTCGACGTCGCCTTCGAGGCCTTCGGAGAGGACCGGCTCATCTACGGCTCGGACTGGCCGATGTGTGAGCTCGCGGGCGGCTACATGAAGATGGCCGCGGTCACGACGGACTACGCCGCGCGGGTCTCTGGAGAGGCGCGCGAGAAGCTCTTCGGCCGCAACGCGATCCGCTGGTACGGCCTGCCCCGATGAGCCGCTCCTGCTTCCTCACGGGGGCGCTCGGCTGCATCGGCGCCTGGGTCGTGAAGCACGTCCTGGACCGCGGCGAGGAGCCCGTGGTCTTTGACCTTGGCGATGACCTGCGTCGGATCAAGGACCTCGTCGAGCCCGAGGACCTAGAGCGCGTGCGCCTCATCCGAGGCGACGTGACCGACACCGACGCTGTGCTCGCTGCGGTCCGCGAGTCAGGCGCTGACCGCATCGTGCACCTCGCCGGCCTCCAGGTCCCCTTCTGTAAGGCGGACCCCATCCTCGGCGCGCGCGTCAACGTCGTCGGCACCCTGAACCTCTTCCACGCGGCCGCGGAGTGCGACATCGAGCGAGTGGTCTACGCCTCCTCCGCGGCGGTGTACGGCCCGGACGACCTCGGGCCTGGCGGGAGCGCCCCGAACGAGGACACCCCGCTCAACCCCACGACTCACTACGGCGTCTACAAGCGCGCCAACGAAGGGAACGCGAAGGTCTTCTACACGGACTCCGGGATCTCGAGCGTCGGGATCCGCCCGCTCACGGTCTATGGCGTCGGCCGCGACCAGGGCATGACCAGCGACCCCACCCGCGCGATGAAGGCCGCTGTCCTCAAGAGGCCCTTCCAGATCCGCTTCTCGGGCGCGACCGACTACCAGCACGTGTCCGACTGCGCGGCGACCTTCCTCGAGTGCGCGGACAAGGCTCCGGAGGGCGCTCACATCTTCAACCTGCACGGCGAGTCCGTAGACATGGCGGAGGTGGTCGAGCTCATCCGCGAGAACGCACCTGAAGGCGCCGACGGGATCACCGTTGATGGACCGACGCTCCCCATCCCGCCCGGCCTCGACGGCGGCAGGATCGACGAGGTCATCCCCGGCCTCCCCAAGACGAGCCTCGCTGACGGCGTGCGCATGACGATGACTCACTTCGCGCGCCTGCGCGACGAGGGCCGCCTAGACACCAGAGACCTCGAAGAATGAAGCCTGTGCGCACGCTCCTTCTCCCCCTCCTCTTCGCTTCCTGCGCTGCGCCGCAGATGGTCGAGGGCAAGCGACTCCCTGATCAACCCAACATCCTCTTCGTCGTGGTCGACGACCTCGGCTGGACCGACTTCGGCTGCCAAGGGAGCGAGTACTACGAGACCCCGAACATCGACCGCCTCGCCGCCGATGGGATGCGCTTCACGGACGCTTACTCCTCCGGGCCGAACTGCTCTCCGAGCCGAGCCGCCCTCCTCACGGGGAACTACCCGACGCGGACAGGCGTCACGACCGTCTTGAACAAGAAGGTCTATGAGTTCGCGCTGAAGGAGCTCCCGCGAGAGAGGTCCCTCGCCGCCTCCGAGACGACCTTCGGGGAGGTCTTGAGCGACGCTGGCTACGCCACGATCTCCCTCGGCAAGTGGCACCTCGGCAAGGAGAAGGACGGCGAAGATCCCCTCGGGCAGGGCTTCGACGAGAACGTGGGCGGGACACACCAGGGTCACCCTGCCTCCTACCATCACCCCTTCGGGAAGCCGAACACGCGCGTCCCCATCGACGCGCCAGAGGGCTCCTACCTGACCGACGTCATCACGGACCGCGCGCTCGACTTCATCAAGAGGAACGAGGGCGGCCCCTTCTGCGTCTACCTCCCCTACTACGCGGTCCACACGCCGATCCAGCCGCGCGCTGACCTCAAGGCGAAGTACGACGCGAAGGAGCCCGTCGATGGTCACAAGAACGCTGGCTACGCGGCGATGATCGAGTGCGTGGACGAAGGGGTCGGGCGCCTCGTCGCGCTCTTAGACGAGCTCGAGATAGCGGAAGAGACCCTCGTCATCGTCACCTCGGACAACGGCGGCCACTCCGTCACCTCCAACCTCCCGCTGCGCGGGCGCAAGGGGATGCTCTATGAGGGCGGGATCCGCGTCCCCTTCATCGCGCGCATGCCCGGCTTCATCGAGGCGGGGACGACCTGCGCAGAGCCGATCCTCTCTATGGACCTCTCGCCGACCTTCGCAGCGCTCGCTGGCTCAACGGAGCGCGGCGGGGTGGACGGGGAGAGCTTGCTCCCGCTCTTCGCTGGCGCAGAGCACCTCGAGCGCGACGCCGTGTTCTGGCACTTCCCCCACTATCTCCCCGGCCGACAGACCCCCGCCAGCGCCGTCCGCGTTGGCGATTGGAAGCTCATCGAGACCTTCGAGACCGGCCAGCTCGAGCTCTATGACCTCGCCAACGACATCGGCGAGAGCGAAGACTGCTTGGCAAAGCACCCGGGCCTCGCCGCAGCCCTGCACGGCCGCCTGAGGGCCTGGAGGGACGA
>JAKVCE010000261.1 GCA_022447405.1 Planctomycetota bacterium
CAGTGGGTGTCGGTTCACCTGTTGGCGATCGGTGCGCTTTGCGTGCTGTTTCCATGCGCAGCTGGGGCGACTGCTTCGACCCTGGATTTCGGATCCAGCACCGTCGTCAGTACCTTGTCGAACGGCGGGTCCGGCGAACTCCGGTGGTCGGGGATTTTAGGAGCCTAGTGAGTGTACGACAAGCGGTGTTGGCAGGCATGGAGCCCATGTGAACACGTTCTGGGGATACCATGCTTGTTGCGCCGCGGGCTGTTACGCCAGCTCGTCACTCACTCTCCAAGGAGCCGCTGCTATGACCCACTTCATCGCCACATCTGTCGCCCTGCTGATTGCCTTTTCCTGTCCTACCTTCGGCTGGACCAGCGCGGGGACCGCGGCCCCTTATTGCGTCCAAGATGAAGACCCTGAGGCGATCTACAAGGAGAGGAGAGAAGAGGCTGGCAAGGACCCGGTGAAGCTGTGGGAGCTGCACCTCTGGTGTGAGGCGTACGGCCTTGAGAAGGAGGCCAAGTCTTGCGCACGCGCAGTCGTCAAGTACGACGAAGAGCACAAGGAGGCGCACGAGTATCTCGGCCACGTGTTCTACGACGGAAAGTGGTTCACCAGTGAGCGCAAGCTCGAGCGATACAAAGAGGAAGAGGAAGAGCGCGTCGCCAAGGAGAAGGGCCTGGTCAAGTACAAGGACCAGTGGGTCTCAGAGGAAGACCTGCCGTTTCTGAAGAAGGGCCTCGTCAAAGATGATGACGGCCGATGGGTCAACAAGGAGGAGCGCGAGAAGATCCTCGCCGGCTGGTTGAAGCAGGACACGGAGTGGGTGCATCCGGACAACGCAGGGAAGCTTGAGGCGGGGCTCTGGAAGTGCGGAGAAGAGTGGCTCGCGACGGAGAAGGCGAACGCCTACCACGCGAAGCTCTCCTCTTGGTGGAAGATCCCCGACCCCGTCTTTCTCATGCACTCCACCTGTGATCGCGAGATCGCCGAGAAGGCGCTGGAGGAGATGCACATCGCCCTAAGGGAGGTGAAGAGGGTCGTCGGTGCCGCGCCGACGACGCCCGTCAACGTCGCGATGTTGAGAGACGCTAAGCAGTACGGCTCTTACGCCGCGGGCAACGACACCAAGGGTCGCCCTCCTATCGAGATCACAGGACGCTCATCAGTACACCACGCGTTCATGGCAGAGATCTGGTTCGACCAAGCGCAAGGCGTCCACATGGGCGCGGGCGTCGGCTACTGGAACCCTGACGTCAGCGACGGCGCCTTCGGCCCGTTCTCTGCGCGACACGCCGCGGCGATCGCGATCCTTGAGCAGCTCGACCCGAGCCCGAAAGCGATCGAGAAGGTCCTGAAGAACCCCACGGGCTTCAACCCGCAGAAGTTCTTAGATGACCACTACAAGGAGAAGCGCCTCCCGGCCTGGTTCCGCGAAGGCATCTGCAGCTACGCGGAGCGCTGGCTCTTGGACAGCTCGATCAGGAAGGGCGGTGACGCTGAGAAGTGGAGGACATGGTCAGCCTCTAACATCATCAACAAGGGCGGCCTGAGCCCGATCAAGAAGATCTTCACGGAGGAGGTCAGCGTCGACAACCAGAACAGCGCGAAGCTCCTCAACGAGCGCGGCTTGCTCATCGCCTTCCTGCTCGACGGCGAGATCGAAGAGCTCAAGGAGAAGCACTTCGAGCTCAAGCAAAAGTTCAAGAGCGGCGAGAGCGTGACGGCGACACTGAAATCCATCGAGAAGACCATCATTCGACACGAGCAGGAGCTCCGTAAGTTCGCTGGCCTCTAGGCCATCGCGCAGCGCCACCGCAACCCAAGAGAACCCCAGGACATCCCCGTGATCACTCATCTCCTACTGACCATCGCCACCGTTGGCGATCACGCTGCCCTCCACCCGCAAGACGCGGACCTCTACCTCTGCGCGCCCGACGTGCAAGGGGCGCTCAAGGCGTCAGAGGGCGTAGGCTTTCGACGGCTCATGGAGGACCCCGCCATCGTCGAGCTGCTCGGAGACGACCTCGACATTCCGGGCGTGCTCAGCGCGGGAGGGGAGGCTGTAGATCTCCCCGAAGAGGCCCTCGATCTCTTGTGGGAGAACGCCGCCGCCGCCTCTATGAGCGTCGCTGGGTTGGACGAGTACGAGGCCGCCCCAGACCTGGCGGATGCAGAGGCTGAGGCGTTCATCGGCGTGCTCTTTGAGCACGAGGTCATGGCGGTGATGGAGTTCACCTCTGCTGAGCAAGCCAAGGCGCTCATGGCGCTCTCTGCAGCGGCGACGAGTGAGCTCGTCCTCGCAGGGGAAGCGACCCACGAGACGGCAGCGGGCAGCGTCAAGGTGACGGACTATGAGGTGCTCCCGGGAGACAGTCAGAACAGCGTCTGGACCGCGCAGTGGGGGAGCTACATCGCTCTCGGTTTGGGGGCCACCGGCGCGCCCGGGCTCGTAGCGCGTCTCGGAGGCGCAGAGGGCTTGCAAGGGACCGAGCACTGGATGCGCGGCGCTGGCGCGATGAAAGAGGAGCGAGGCGCTCCCTACCTCGTGTACCACCACAACCTCATCGGCGACCCCTGGTACGGCCTGGCCTCCAGGGAGGCTGGCCTGCCGGTGCCGGACCTGACCCTCTCCTTCATCGAGCTCCTCTTCAGCGGGGCGCTGCCCTTCGGCGCCTCAGAGAAGCACGGGAGCTGTCGCATCGTCGACGGCGAGTACGTGTTCGAGACGATGGACCTCCGGGCAAAGGCCGGGGGCGGGGAGATGCCCTTGGCAGACGACTTCCTCAACCTCGTCAACCCCGAAGCGATCGGGGTCTGGGCGACGAGGATGGATCCGGAGGCTGCGGCCGCGACCGGACACGAGCTCATCTCGGCGATGATCGAGATCCCCGCGGACGTCATCGCCTCGGAGCTGCAGTACACCGTCGGCGCGAGCCTCGAAGACCTGCTCTCGCCGCTCGCGGGCGGGATCACCTTCTACATGCTCCCCATCAGCGGGGCGACGATCCCCCGCCTCCACGCGGTGGCGCAGCTCGAGGACTCAGCGAAGTATCTGGAGACCTGGACGACCTTCGCTGAGTTCCTGAAGAGCCAGGGGGGAGAGTTTGTCCAAGTGGAGGACCGCCCCTACAGGAAGGTCCCCGTCTTCAGCCTCAAGCAGGAGGGCGGTTTCGGGGAGCCGGAAGACCCTAGCGGGCCGCTCGCGAGCCTCGGGTCCATGGGGATGATGAACCCTGCCTTCACCGTCGCGATCCTCCCGGACCGAGCGGTGTTCGGGATCTCGTCCTCGTACGTGAAGCGTGAGGTCCGCCGGCTCCTCAAAGAAGAAGACGAGGCCGGCACCCACCCGCTCGCGGAGAGCGGGCCGCCCTGCCCTGCGGGCGTGTCCTACTTCGGCCACCTGAACTGGCCTGAGCTCTTGGGCGGGATCTATGACACGGTCACAGCCTTCCTGCCTCTGCTCGCTGACTCAGGGGCGATCCCCTTCGACGTTGAGGCCCTGCCGGAGACGGACACGATCACGCAGCACTTCAGCCCGACTTTCGTCTGGAGCCGCCCCGGAGACTCCGGCACGTACACGCTCAAGCGCTCGCCCGTCGGCTTCGAGACGGGGGCAGGGCTCTCCGCGCTCGTGACGGCCGCGGTGGTCGGGCTGCAAGCCGGCACCCTAGGGTCTGACGGACGAAGCTCACGCTCCTTCGATGTTGACGCGGGAGAGGCTGACATTGCTCAAAGCCCAGAGGTGGTTGAGGGCGACAAAGC
>JAKVCE010000262.1 GCA_022447405.1 Planctomycetota bacterium
GAGGACGAAGTCGTTGTCCGTGAGGCCACCCACAGCGTGGGTGTAGAGGACAAACTCGACCTGGTTCCAGCTGGTGATGTGGAAGTTCGGGTGATGCCCCTCCTCCTCGGACAGCATCCCGACACGGTTCACCCAGGCGAGCGCCGCTCGGAAGTCCTTGAGTTCGTAAGAGCGTGAGAGCTTTCCCTCAGACAAGACCCAGCTTGGGATGAGCGTATGCCGCTCTGTGGCCTGCTCAGCCGTCAGCGCCGGGATACCGCCCTCACAGGGCACACACTTTTTCGGGAGAGGGTCCATAATTTGAGGGTACGCGTTCCGACTGTCCGCAGGAGGCGAAAATACTCTCCCTCCCAAGACGCATCCCAAGGACCATCCTCCAACCTCCTACAAAGCCCATGAAGATCATCACCGCCCTCCTCCTGACCATCACCGCGAGCTCCTGCGTCGTCGCGATCGGAAACCGCGGCGCTGAAGAGATCACCTGCTGCCAGGCCTCAGAGCGCCTCGAGATCGATTGCCCTGAGTGCCCTGAGTCAGAGCACGCGGGCTGAAGCCTAGGGCCCGAGGAGCGCTGCGCGCTGCTCCCAGAGCCTCGCGCCAGCCTCATCTCCCAAGCGCCTGTTGATCTGCGCTAGCGCCCGCGCGAGCTCCGCGCGCGGGAGGATCGCCTGCGCAGCCTCGAGGTCGCTCGCGAGGCCGCGCACATCTCCGAGCGCGTTCTTCAAGAGGCCTCGGTTCCGCAGGGCACCCTCGGCGAAGGGGTGACGCTCCAGGATGGCGTCGAGCTGGGCGATCCCCTCAGCGGGGCGACCCATCCGCCCGAGGACGAGGGAGAGGTTCACCGCGCTCTCCCCTGAGTCCGGGTCCAGTAGCAAGGCGCGCATGTAGCTCTTGCGCGCCTCATCCAGGCGGCCAGCGCCCTCGAGGAGCACGCCCTTCAGGTGGTGATAGGTGCCGAGCCTGCGGCTCACCTCACTCGGCTCATCATCGACCCGCTCGAGCGCTCGACGCTCTCCTCCGGAGATCAAGGCCGCCATCATCTCCAAGCCGGGGTCAAGCTCATGAGGCTCCAGCCACGGCCACTGGAAGCGGGCGACGTCTCCTCCTCGGGCGTGCTTCACGCGGATCTTCGCGTAGCGCTCGGGTGAGGCAGGCGCGCGCGCGATCTCGTGGTCGTGGATCTTCACCGCGGAGACATCGAAGACCTCCACGAGCGGCATGTGACAGTCCACGCAGTCCTTCGCGCTCGGCGGCGCGCTCGGCCTAGAGCAGTCTTCATCCCCGCCCTCGTGACACTGCATGCAAGCGCCGCGCACCCGAACGCGCTCGGCCTCGTCATCGAGGGACCGGTGCGGGTCATGGCAAGTGGTGCACTCGAGCGGCGCGCCGCCGCCCTCGAGTGAGCTCGTGAAGCAGACCGAGCTCAGCATGCGCTCCACCTGGCTCACGAAGGCGACGTCCTCGTCCTCCTCGCGAGGGAGATAGACCGCCCACTCTTCGAGGAAGTCAGCCCCAGGCTTCGAGAGCGAGCGCGAGCCCGTGAGCGAGATGCGCGCGTCCCCTTGCAGGTGGCAGCGGGCGCAGAGCGAGAGGCGCTCCGCGAGACCGAGCTCGCCCAGGGCGAGGGCCGGGTCCTCTCCCTCCTCCTCTGACTCGCGATAGGCTGCGTGCTCTGCGCCGCGCGCGTGACATGCGGCGCAAGAGATGCCGTGAGGCCTCCAGCTGGAGCTGTGCAGGTTGGCCGGGTAGTCGATGACTGGCGGAGCGTCCGTGTGGCACGCGAGGCACTCGTTCGTGATCGGGGTGGTGAAGCGCTTGCCGGGGATCATCTCGTGGCCCGGCGCGAGGGCAGCATGGCGCTCGACGTCTGCGTGGGCGCTCACGACCTCAAGCGGCGCAAACCACTCCATCCCGCCGACCTGAGCCACGTAGGAGCGATCCAGTCGCCCCGCGCCGATCGCGTAGAGGAGCGGCAGAGAGCGCGCGCCCTCCTCTCCCCAGCGCTCGATGATCCGCGGACCTGATGCCCCCTCCACGAGCTCGTAAGAGAGCCCGGTGTCGTGGTCCAAGACGCGCTCGAGCCCCGCGAGCTCTCCCGCACGGATGGGCTCGATCGCCCGCGCCATCCCGGTCGCTCGATACTCGTCCACGAGGACCCCGTGGCAACCCACGCAAGAGGCGCCGAAGCCCTCATCGGGCGACTGCGCTGTGGCTCCAGCGCTCGAGAGGAGCAGCGCTCCAACGCTCAAGGCGAGAGGCACGCGCTCAGAGCCCCCCCCTCACGGGGTCTCGCGCAGAGAGGAGGACGACTGGCTTGGTCTCCATGTGAGGTTCGATGATAACTCATCGCACCCTCGCCCCCTCTCAAACACCATGCCCGCCATGTGCACCTACTGGAAGATGCCCAATCCGCGCTTGGCCAGGATGAAGATGCCGAAGCCCAAGGGCGAGAGCAGCGCTGCCAAGACCAGTGCGTAGAGGAGGCAACCCCAGTAGTTCAGCGGATCCTTCCCAGCAGCTTGCCTACGCGGCTCGATCAAGAACGCCAAAGAGAACAGCGCGATCGGCAGCGAGAGCAGCGCCGAGATCACGACGACGCCGAAGGAGTAGCTCGCGAGCACCACACGGAGAAGATCTCAGATCATCTCCCCCCATGAAAGAAAAAGAGACAGCGGGGGCGGCCCATAAGAGCCGCCCCCGCCTCATCGATCTCTTCAGCCCTCAGGGAGTGAAGGTGATCTCCACGCTGTTGCTGAGGTTGCCGCCGCTGCCGCAGGGGCCGAGGGTGTCACGGTAGAAGGACTGGAAGTACCAGGTGTCACCCGAGGTGATGTGCCCGGCGGCGCTAGCGAAGGAGAGGCTCCTCGCGACGAGCCCTTCTCCGTAGACAGCTGCCCCCCACTGGCGGGTGTTCTTCAGCTGGAAGCGCCAGATGCGGAGCCCAGAGCCGCCGACGCAGAGTCGACCGTCACGGAAGGGCACGTTCCGCTGAGCGCGGCTGCCTACGAGCATCGAGAAGCTGCCAGTCGGGAGCTGCGTGGCCGAGAAGGTCAGGTCATCGTCGGCCGTGCTCGTCGATCCGTGGGCCTTCAAGAGACCGCCGACGCCCGTCGAGTTGGCGCAGCCAGCGTTGGGGTCAGGGTTCCCACAGATCGCGACGGCGTTGGGGCAGAAGCAGTCCGGGATGCCGATCTCGACCGCGGTCATGGCCAGAGAGAACGGTGAGGTCTCCGCCTGCACCGTGGTGCAACCGAGCTCCGCCGTCTGGGTCGCGGTGACGCGATCGCCAGGAGAGAGCGTCGCAGGCACGCTGAAGAAGCCATAGCTGGAGCCGACCCAGACCTCGCCCAGGAGCTCGAGCCCCTCGTCATCGGTGTCGCGGAAGACCTGCACCAGGCAGGGAGTGCTCGCGACGGTGGAGTAACCCTGGACGCTCACGCTGTTGGCAGCGGTGATGAGCGGCGCGGGGATCATGCAGTTGCCAGCGCCAGCGAGCTCGATCCCTTCGCCCGAGTTGCCCGTGATGCTGTTGCTGAGGATCTGGTTGCCGTCTGCCGGGTCCGGGCTGGAGGCGTTCTGCACAAGGACGCCGTGCCCTCCGTTCTCCCAGATGTAGTTGGCCGGCGCTCCGCCAGTGCTGGGGACAAGGCCGCCGACAAAGTTGTCAACCGCGCCGGAGTCAAGCCACACGCCGCCGCTGCTGTTGCCGACCTCTGGATCACCGGGGCCTGATGCGGAG
>JAKVCE010000263.1 GCA_022447405.1 Planctomycetota bacterium
TCGACACCAAGCCCTTGGGTCAAACGATCGTTCACATTGGGAAGCTGCGAGAGGGTTCCGCCTTGAGCTCAGGCGTGGATGTCACGGCTGAGGTAGACCAGGGCCTCCGTGAGGCCACACGGCGCCATCACACCGGCACCCACCTCCTCCACGCGGCGCTTCGCGAGGTCGTCGGAGATCATGTCGTCCAGCAGGGCTCTTATGTTGGGCCAGACAGGCTTCGCTTCGACTTCTCGAACCCAGGCGGTCTAAACGATGAGGCGCTCGACGAGATCGAGCGTGTCGTGAATCAAGCCATCTGTAGAGATGACTCTGTCCTTACACAAGAGGAGCAGCTTGAAGAGGCCAAAGCTCGGGGCGTCACGGCTCTGTTTGGCGAGAAGTACGACGATGTCGTGCGGGTCGTTGACGTCGGCGGTTGGTCGACGGAGCTGTGCGGCGGCACTCACGTCACAGCCGCCGGCCAGGTCGGGCCCTTCGTTCTCTTGTCAGAGCGAGCGATCCAAGCC
Organism: Planctomycetota bacterium; assembly: GCA_022447405.1. Lineage (GTDB taxonomy): Bacteria > Planctomycetota > UBA1135 > UBA1135 > JAKVCE01. Next base: position 510 of record JAKVCE010000263.1, read on the forward strand.
GGCGTTCGCCGCGTAGAGGCGGTCTGTGGGCCGGCAGCTGTCGCAGAGATGCAAGCTCAGAGGTCGACCCTGCGAGAGGCTGCTGGGAAGCTCAAGGTCAGCCCTGTCGAGCTCCCCGAGCGAATAGCGCAGCTTCAGTCGCAGGTGAAGGAGGCCAAGAGCGCCGCCAAGAAGCAGGCCAAGGGAGACTTGGATGGCGCCTTGGAGTCTGTCCGCAGCGGGCTCTCGGAGACCGGCGGCGTCTACTGGGGGGCGATCAAGCTGGACGGGCTGGACATGCAGAGCATGAGAGAGCTGTCGGGCAGGGTGAAGTCACTGCATGAGGATCTCGCGGTCGCGCTGATGAGCTCTGCCGGTGGCGGCGTACCGTTCATGGTCCTCTCTCAAGGCGCGGCTCAAGACAAGGGGATTTTGGCCGGAGAGCTCTCTAAGGAGCTTGGCGCCCGCGTTGGCGGCGGCGGAGGCGGGCGGCCTGACTCTGGGCAAGGCCAAGGATCCAAGCCAGAGGCTCTTGATGATGCCCTCGTGTGGGTCTCAGAACGCCTTCAGGGCGCACTGGGTGGATGATCTTGAAGCTCACCTTTGACTTTTTGTAGCCGCTCTCGATAACATCTTCGCCCCAAATCGGCCTGTCAGGCCGACAACACCACCCCGATACTGTTATGGCACATCCCAAGCGCCGAACCTCTAAGCACCGCAAGCGCATCAGGCGATCACACCTCGCTCAAGACGTGCATGCTCTCAATCAGTGCCCCCGCTGTGGCGCGGCGAAGCGACCCCACCGGGTCTGCTCTAACTGCGGCCATTATGGCTTTGATAAGGGTGGCCAGAAGGGCACCCCCGTCCTCGAGCTAGAAGAGCAGTTCTAGGCCTGCGCACCTCGCGCACCTGCTAGATGACTGACGGAAAGATCGCGCTCGACGCGATGGGTGGAGACGACGCGCCTCGCGCGATCGTTCGTGGGGCGGTGGAAGCTGTCTCTCTTGAGGGCTCCCTCACGGCTGAGCGGATCATCCTCGTTGGAAATCAGGCCGCGCTTGAGTCGGAGCTTGAAGACCTCGGCGGCAACCCCGGCTTTGAGATCCAGCACGCTAGCCAGGTGGTTGAGATGGCAGAAGATCCTCGCCGAGCTATGCGAGGCAAGCCAGACAACTCCATCTCGATCGCTGCGAAGCTCGTGAAAGAAGGGCGGGCCTTAGGCCTCGTGAGTATGGGGAACACAGGCATGGTCGTCGCCGCCTCTACGCTCCTCCTGGGAAGACTTGAGGGGATTCGGATGCCCGCGATCGCTGTCGCTGTCGGATTCACGGGCAAGCCGATGGTGATCGTGGACATGGGCGCAAATGTAGACGCCACACCTGAAAACCTGCTCCATAACGGGCTCATGGGCTCCGTGTATGCGAGCGGCTGCCTAGGGGTAGAAGAGCCGCGGGTCGGGCTGCTGAACGTTGGCGAGGAGCCGGAGAAGGGCCCTCAGCGCTTCAAGGAAGCTCACGGACTCCTCTCGAGCTCATCCCTCGGATTTGTCGGCAACATCGAGGGGGGCGACGTCTTCTCCTCTAGGGCTGACGTCGTCATTACTGACGGGTTCACAGGGAATGTCATCCTTAAGCTCTTGGAACAATTCAGCGGCTTCCTCTTGGAGAAGGTCGCGCGCAGCGCAGGGGCAGCTGGCGTGGAGCTTCCCCGAGAGGTCTTGGGCCCCGTCATGCGGGACCTGGACTATGCGGCGTATGGAGGGGCGCTCCTCCTCGGGGTCAGCGGGACCGTGGTGATCGGGCACGGGCGCTCAGACTCACGGGCTGTCTCGAACGCGCTCAAGCAGGCCGCCTCTGCGGCGGACGCGGCGATCAATGACGAGATCATCGCAGGGCTCTCAAACGCTGGCGGTAGCTGAGCCCGTTTCTCCCGAAATCATCGGCTAATCCTTTTACCGGCCGCCATGGATTGCGAAGCTTCCTTCCTATGAGCGAGATCATCAAAGTCGGGATCGCTGGCACGGGCTGTTACACGCCAGAGCGGGTCGTCGACAACGCCTTCTTTGAGGGCATTTTGGACACCAACGACGAGTGGATCCAGCAGCGCACAGGCATCGCAGAGCGGCGCTTTGTGGCTGAGGGACAAGAGAACTCAGACATGTGCCTGTCGGCCGCGAAAGACGCGCTCAAGAGCGCCTCTGTCGAGCCTGAGGACCTGGATCTAATCATCGTCGCGACCATCTCGGGGGACTACCAGATGCCCTCGACGGCCTGCCTCGTCCAGAAGGAGCTCGGTGCAACCAACGCTGGCGCTTACGACATCCAGGCGGCCTGCAGCGGCTTCGTCACGGCCCTCGGGCTCGGCGAGGCATATGTGGCCTCCGGCAGGGCGCAGAACGTCCTCGTGATCGGGGCCGAGGCGCTCTCGCGATTCATCAACCTCGAAGATCGAGGCTCGGCCATTTTGTTCGGTGACGGCGCTGGCGCAGCGGTCCTGCAGCCGCACTCAGTCTGCGGACAGGCAGAGATCCTCAAGACCACGGTCGGGGCGGACGGAGAGGGCTGGTCGCACATCTGGATCCCCAGCGGTGGCTCAAAGCGCCCAGCGACGCTGAACTCTGTGGCTGAGCGTGAGCACCTGATCCGTGTCAACGGGCGAGAGGTCTACCGCTTCGCAGTCCATCGCATGGGGGAGGTCATCGGCGAGATGATGGAAGGTCATGATCCTGACGAGCTCGGGCTGATCGTCCCTCACCAGGTGAACCAGCGGATCATCGACGCCGCCGTCGAGCGGCACGAGATCCCCGCGGAGAAGGTCATGGTCAACATCAATAAATATGGCAACACCTCGGCTGCCAGCGTGCCCATCGCGCTCCACGAGGCCGCTGAAGCTGGCAGGCTTGAAGACGGCAAGCTGGTCGTCTTGGCTGCCTTTGGCGCTGGCTTGACTTGGGCGGGCGCGCTCATTCGCTGGTAGGAGGGCATGGATATGACAGACGCGATCCTCTTCCCCGGTCAAGGAGCTCAGAGCGTAGGCATGGGTAAGGCCTGGGCAGACCACTCTGACGCTGCCAGGGAAGTGTTCGAGAGGGCGAGCGACGCCCTGGGCTTCGACCTCAAGCTGGCTTGCTGGTCTGGCGACCAGGATGTGAACCGCACCGACCTGGCTCAGCCGGCCATCTTCACTTGCAGTGCAGCCTGTATGGCCGGCTTGCAAGAGGCTGGAGAGGCCCCCGCTCAGCTTCGC